>CAZRGY010000035.1:0-16086 GCA_964599715.1 uncultured Verrucomicrobiota bacterium
GCTTTGCTTCTGGGGGCAGGTGCTCTTATACATACTTGCGTTTTTGGGATTGGCCCTGCCGCAGTTGAAATGGAAGCCTTTCTCTTTGCCAGCGGGGTTCGTGTTTCTGAATTGGATGACTGTTCGGGGATTGTTTCATTACCTTTCGGGGCCGAGCACCGGGGCTTGGGAAATGGTCAAACGCAATTAGCAGGATTATGTTACGTGCCATGGATATCTGGTTGCCGGCCTACTTGAGGCAACGCAACTGGCAACCACCTGAGGGGAAGGTGGTGGATCTAATGCTGTGCATATGCGATCACTTCGAGCCTTTCCATGACACCGACAAGCAAGGGGCGATGGCGCGGATGCAGCAATGGAATGAGATTTACCCAAAATCGATCGATCCGTTTCGTGATGCCGATGCCTGCCGGCCACGACATTCTTTTTTCTATCCCATCGAGCAGTATGACGAGGATGTAGTAAGTTCTCTGGCGCAACTGGCGGAGAAGAGCGGCGGCGAGGTGGAGCTGCATCTGCATCATAAAGATGATACCGAGGAGGGCTTACGCACGGCGCTGGAGCAGGGGAAGACAGATTTCTTGCGGCATGGGTTTCTTTCCAAGGATGACCAAGGCCAAGTGGTTTACGGCTTTGTGCATGGCAATTGGGCTTTGGACAATTCACATCCGGAAGGCAAGAATTGCGGCGTAAACAATGAACTGGATGTACTGAGGGATACAGGTTGTTTCGCGGATTTCACCATGCCCTCTGCACCTGATCCGACGCAGACACGGATCGTGAATAAGTTGTATTACGCCAAAGATACCCCTGCGCCTAAATCACATGATGCTGGTACGCCGGCTCGCGTTCTTGCCCAAGGGGAATCCCGCCCCAAGGACAGCTTGTTGCTGGTGCAAGGTCCATTGGGGCTGAACTGGGAGCAAAGAAAATTTGGCATTCTGCCCCGGTTGGAGAATGCCGATTTGACCGGGGTCAACCCACCGCGAATGGATCGGTTGAAAGTTTGGATGCGTCAAGGCATCCACGTGGAAGGGCGACCGGAATGGCTCTTCATCAAACTGCACACTCACGGGGCACACCCTCGCAATTCGAAGACATTCCTTGGAGAGCCGATACGCCGGTTTCATCAAGAGTTGCTGACACAATGTAATGATGGGACCCGTTTCCGGGTTCATTATGTGACGGCCCGAGAATTGGTGAACATAGTGCATGCGGCCGAGGATGGAATGACCGGTAGTCCCGGGGCTTATCGCGATTACCTTTACCGACGGATAAACGACCCACAGGCCAAGGCTGCCAGCTAAAGTGAAAGTCCTGTTCATCTCCAATCTTTTTCCCGATGCCAGCGAGCCGAACCGGGGCTTGGTGAATGCCCGACTATTACGGCATCTGGCGAAATTGGCGGAGATTCGCGTGCTGGCTCCAAGGCCAGCCTTGTCGGGGTGGTGGACCAAAGAAACTTCGTGTGTGCCACTTAAGGAAGATGCGGGTTTGTTGCCGCGATATCCTTTGGTCCCTTATGTTCCTAAGGTTGGCAGTCAGGTGAACGACTGGCTTTACGCCAAGCGGTTGCAATCAATCCTAACAGATGTCCGGAAGGACTATGCCTTTGATGTGATCCTTTGTTCTTGGCTTTACCCGGATGCCGCAGCGGTGGGCCGTTTGGCCGACGAGTTCCATTTCCCTTATGTAGCCATCGCGCAAGGCAGTGATGTCCATCAGTATCTTGATGTGACGGCACGTAGGCAGCGGATAGTGGCCACTGTGAATCGCTCATCAGCTACAGTGGCTCGTAGCCGTGAGTTAGCCCGACTGCTCAGCGAGGCTGGTGCTGATGGTGATAAGATACAAGTGATCTATAACGGGGTTGAGACCGATGTATTCAACCCTGGTGACAAGCAGGCTGCCCGCGCCGCTCTGGGGCTATCCGCCACCGCCAAACTGATTCTTTATGTGGGCAACCTGCTGCCGGTCAAAAACCCTGGACTGGCTTTGGAGAGTTTGGCCAAGCTCAAGACGTTAAATCCGCAACATGATGCGAGATTGATCATGATCGGGGCAGGGCCTCTTGCTGAGTCGTTGCGACAGCAAGCAGCAACCTTAGGACTAGCTGACCAAGTGAGCTGGACTGGTGCTCAAAATCCTGCGCAGGTCGCCCGGTATCTAAGGGCAGGGGACGTGTTGTGCTTGCCGAGCTTGAATGAAGGAATGCCCAATGTACTGCTCGAAGCCATGGCTACCGGTCGCCCAGTGGTCGCAACAGATGTCGGCGGGATTTCCGAAGTTTTAAACCGCCCCGCACTGGGCCGGGTTGTTCCTTCCCGGGATGCCAACAGCATGGCTGCCGCACTAAACGACGTGCTGACAACTTGTCCGGATGAAAATACCATCGCGCAGTCCGGCAGGGCTTACAGTTGGGCAGAAACAGCGCAGTCCTATCACAAACTATTAGTGGCAGCACTTGGCTCTACTGGCAGGGCCGCTAAGTGATGCAGATGCTTTAGCCGTATATTTCAGATGTGTGCGATTTGCGGGATAATCAATTTTAAAGACCCGGTGGTTTCACCCGAAAAGGTGGAACAAATGCGCGATGTCATGATCAATCGCGGACCGGAGCATGGTGGCCTGCAAGTCGTGCCTCACGCCGGGTTGGGGCATCGTCGTTTGCGTATCATCGACTTGTCGGCATGTGGCAATCAGCCCATGACGAATGAGGATGAAACGGTTTGGGTGGTTTTCAACGGGGAGATCTACAACTTTCAGGAGTTGAAGCAGGAGTTGCTGGCCAAGGGGCACCAGTTCCGTTCCCGAAGTGACACGGAAGTGATCGTGCACGGCTACGAAGAGTGGGGGGCAGGGGTCTTTGCCCGGTTGGATGGTATGTTCGCCATCGGCCTTTGGGATGTGCGACAACGCAAGCTACTGCTGGCCCGAGACCGGTTCGGCAAGAAGCCGTTGTATTATCGTGAAGCTGCTGGAATGGTTCACTTCGCCTCGGATATCAAGGCGCTATGGCTGGCAGCGGAGAAGAAGCTGGAGGTGGATCCGCAGGCCATCGACTGCTTCCTTCATCACTTGGGGGTGCCGCAGCAACACGCGATATTCAAAGGTGTGGCCAAGGTTTTGCCGGGGCATTGGGTCGAATTCAAAGAGGGCGGGTCGCGTGGTGAACGCTTCTGGAAACTTTCCTTCAAGACCAAGCTTAGCCTCTCCGAGCCCGAGCTTATCGAATCTGCTGACGAGCATTTACGCAAAGCCATTCGTCGCCGATTGATCAGTGATGTTCCCTTGGGCGCGTTTCTCAGTGGTGGAGTAGATTCTAGTGTGGTGGTGGCGTTGATGAGTCAGGAATCTGGCTCGGCTTGCCGGACCTTTTCGGTGGGTTTTGCCGAGGCAGACTATTCCGAGTTAGAATACTCCCGGCAGGTGGCCAAGCTTTATGGCACGCAGCATCAGGAAATCATGTTGCAGCCCGATGTGACCCGCGATTTGGCGGCGCTGGTTTGGGAATACGGTGAACCATTCGCTGATTCATCGGCACTGCCTACGTATTACGTTTCCAAAGCGGCCAAAGAATACGTGACTGTGGCTTTGACCGGGGATGGTGGGGACGAGATGTTCGGTGGTTATGACATCGCCCGGGCAGCTTACTTTGCGGCTTACTATGATCGGTTCACGCCCGAGTTTTTGCGCGCCAAGCTTGATGGTTGGTTACTTGGTGGTTCTTCCTTGGTGGAGAACAACCGGGTAATTCACCGTTTGAAGACGCTCGCGGTGAGGGCAAGCGGGCGTTCAGATATCCGGCATAGTTACTCCATGGCATTCAATCCCGCCCAACGGCAGGAAGTTTATCACCCGGATTTCGCGGCTCGCATCGGTGATCATAATCATCATCACATCTTTGATGACTGTCAGGATGATCTCAAAGGGCTGCACCTGATAGATCAGTATTTGCTCACGACAATCGCCTCACGGTTGCCCAATGATTACCTGGTCAAAACGGATGTGGCCTCGATGAAGAACGCTTTGGAGCTTCGGTCACCTTTTCTCGACACGGCTTTGGCTGAGTTCACTGCCCAGATTGATCCATTGGTCAAAGTGCGTGGAGGACATCAGAAGTATCTGCTCAAGAAGGTAGCGGAGAAGTATCTGCCGCATGAAGTGTTGTACCGCAAGAAACGCGGTTTCGCTTTGCCCCTTGAACATTGGTTGAGAAAACAGTTTTTGCCATTGCTGAACAAGATGCTGCCTGATGGTTGGCTGGTGCAGAACAAGTGGTTCCGCCGGGAGATATTGGTGCGCTATATCCAGGAACATGCTTCTGGGAAACGCGATCACACGCATCGCCTATGGGCCGCGCTCTGGCTGGAACTGTGGTGCCGGATGTTCCTAGAAGGAACTTTGAGCAAAGACGATGACCTGAAATGTTAGTCAATCAATACAGCTTGAGGCTGGCTTGTTCCATCAGGGTAGCTGTGGAGAGGTGGATCCAGTTTTTCTTTTCCAGACGACAAATTCACCCCAGCGTTCACGGTCGATTTGAGGCTCAAATTCTTTTTTCAAAATCTGATAGATAGGATGAGCGCGGTGATCAGGGGCGAAGGCCAGAGCGAAAGGTTCACTCAAATGCGTCAGGCACAATGTGACGTCTTTTGACTGCAAAGCTTGTTCGACTTTGAGGGAGGCTTCCTGATCGTGAAAGGGTTCATACCAAGTATAGAAATAGCCCAAGGCCGGTTTGCGTTCGCAGAGCAGGTACAAGTAGTCGAAGGTATTGAAAATGATGATTTTATCCGTGGGGCTGGTCTGCTCACGGATGTCTGAGACCAGCTTTTGCAAGATCTGCCCATTTGCGTTCGGCCAATTGAAAGTGAACTGACTGGATGACAACGGATACGAATCTCCACGCAGCTTGTAGAGCCGTCCCGTTCCCAAAACCAGACAACAGAGTAATATCACGGCGGTCATGCTAGTCGCGACCCTTGCAAACGGGATGCGAGCATGTTGAGTACGCCACAATTCCAGCGAACTGAACAGTAAGATGGCTGAGGCGGGGAAAACGTAAGAGGAATGCACTGAAGAATTCATCTGTAACAGATTCCCCAGTGCGAAGGCATAAAAGGGGACGTATAAAACGAGCTTGGTTCTCAGCTCCGGGGAGCGCAGCCAAAAGTAAATCCAGGTTGCCCAACCGAACAACACCGAAGCTGGGCATATCAAGATGGCCAGGGCTGCAGAGATATTCTCGGGTGAGGTTCCGTTTTGTAAGAAAACCGTTTCCAAGAACCGTTCATAAAGTCCGGCAGCAACCAGATGACGGGCATGGAATCCGGCTCCGGCTTGCAGCATATAGGATTTGTCATTGGTGAATTGGCTGAAGAACCAAGTGACTGTGGTGAAGACCAAGATGACGCTCAGCGTGTAGATCACAGCAGAAGTAAGGCGGGTGTCCTTACCAGAGGGCGAGTCAGTTGGAAACTCTCTTCGGGACAAGAGAACGAACATCCACAGCGAAACCAGTATCGGCAGAGCGATGATGAATTTGCAGGTTACTACTATGATCGCACATATGGCTGAGATCACGAGATGCCGGGTTAGTTTCGTCGATTGCCAGCGGGCCATAGAATTGATGGCAAACAAAGCCATGCAAGTGGCCCAGAGATTTGAGAAAGAGTAAGGCCAGGCGAAGTATCCTGAGGTGCTGGAGAAGGCGAGAACGCTCAAGGCTCCGGTGAATGCCATACCTGCCGATGACAAAGTACGTAAACAACGATAGACCCCGAGAACTACGCCGGCCCCCAATAGTTTAGCGAGCCAGATCAGGACATCGCTATGCATACCGAATCCGGCATACATCAAGGTATTGAAGTAGGGAGCCCAAGGTCCATACAACCAGAATACATCACGATAGAGAACCCCTCCATCCAGCAAGAGCTGTGGAGCCATCACTTCTTTGCCCGAATCACTGATGAACCGCCCAAGTTCGTGGAAGTATGAAAACTGGATTACGAAATAGGCTCCAAACAGCAGCAGGGGAAACAAAAAATCTAAACTAACCTTACTGGAAGCCCGGGAGTAGAGTTTGGACAGGGAGTCCAAAGTGTCGTAAGCGTAGATAATTATCTTCCGCCAGCAGCATTACCGCAACAGTCGTCTGCTCTTTGCATGAAGCGCGAAGCTGCTGTCGAAGGCTGAGCTGAAGTCACTTTACCTTCTATTTTCCAAAGTGTCTTTTGGAGATCTGCCAACTTTCGGGAAGATTGCTCAGCACAACCATCGTAGCGCGGCTCGGATATTACTGGTTGAACCATGGCAGCAAGCTCAAAATCAGGCTGTTCTATGGCCCATTTTACAGATTTATCCTTAGCCAAAGTCGGTGGAACAATTTCTCCAGGAATGTAAACCGGCTTGGAGAGGGAAGGTGCGATGAAGACGGGCTGAACCATACAAGGTTTATAGCCACCACTGGCCATAGAATCCTTGGGTGCAAGGACTAGGGCAAGTAATGCTGCTACTGCAAGTAGTTGTCTGCGGCCACCTAACATCACGACCTTTTTATGGGGTAGCGTCGCTTAGTGCAACCTAATATTTCGGGTTTTTGCTCGCCACATGGCCATATATCCGATGTTTAAAGCTTTCGCCGGGAGGGGGTTGCGGGGCATAATGACATCGGAATGGCAGAAGTCTCTTGGTTGGCAGCGTTTGGCATCGTCCTGTTTGGTGGGGCGAGCTTTTTCTTTGCCCTGGCGGAGACGGCCATGTTCTCACTCAGCAAATGGCAGGTGCGTCAGTTGGTGGAGCGGGTCCCTAAACGCGGCGGGGTGGTCAACCGGCTACTGGCTCACCCGCAGGAGCTTTTGGGGGCGTTGGCCTTGGGGAATACTCTGGCCAGTGCTGCCGTTATCGCTATTGCACTCTGGATGGGGTTGCGCGGTGAGTGGCTCTTGGTTTGGACGGTGGTGGCGACGGGGGCATTGCTTCTGTTGGGTTGTGAAGTGCTACCGAAGACCCTGGCGGTGAGGCAACCGGAAGCTTGGGCTTTACGAGTGGCCCAGCCACTGTTCGTCTGGCACGCCTTGGTGCGGCCTTTCCGGCAGGTGGCCCAACGCCTTAACGAGGTCATTCTCAAGGTCATCATCCCCAAGTCCATCAAGCCGGCCAATACGATCACAGATGCCGATTACCGGGAGCTGCTTGAGATGGCCTATCAGCATGGAGTGCTCGCCAAGTCGGAACGGGATATCATCTTGGAAATCGTAAGGTTGGATCAGCGGATGGTTAAGGAGGTCATGCGGCCACGGGCCAAGATGGATGGGGTGACCGACACCATGACCATTGAAGAGATGTGTGCCGCGGCACGGCGGTTGAAGCACCGGCGTTTGCCCGTGTATGATGAAGAGAATGATACCATCATCGGCGTGCTGAACACCCGTGAATTGTTGTTGAATCCGGACGCAGACCTGGAAGAAGCGATGGAGTTTCCCTCGTTTGTGCCGGAGAGCATGAATCTTCTACAATTGCTCATCAGCCTACAGCGTCAGCAGCGTGGGCTCGCGCTCGTGCTGGATGAATATGGCGAACTGGCGGGTATCGTCACCTTGGAGATCATCTTGGAAGAGCTGGTGGGTGATATCCGTAGTGAGGGCGAGGTTCAGGAGTTCAAAATGGAGAAGCTGGCTGAGGGTCGCTGGCGGGTAAACGGTATGCTTAAGATAGAAGAATTCGGCGATGAATATCCCGAACTCGGTGAGGTGCCTGAAGTGGAGACGATGGGGGGGCTTTTGATGTCCCAATTGGGCGTTGTGCCCAATGCGGGGGAATCGGCGATGTATCGGGGACTCAAGCTCACCGCCAAAGCCGTAGATGAGCGCCGTGTGCGTGAGGTTTTGGTGGAAGTTTTGAAACGGAAAGGCGGTGCCAAGTGAGCTTGATGTACCTCTTGCTATTGATCGGCTGCCTGGCGACATCCTTCCTTATGTCGGGGATGGAGGCGGGTGTGCAGGCGATCAGCCGGTTGCGGGTCCGTCAATGGGTGCGGCAGGGCAATCGTAAGGCCAGGGTGCTGAACAATTTTCTGGAACGACCGGAGAACTTTCTGTGGACCATCCTGGTGGGCAATACCATGGCGAATTTCGTAGCGGTCTGTGTATTGATGATCGGTTTGTACGAGCAGTTTGCAGGATATCCCTGGTTGATCGCCTCTGTGTTGGCGGTATTGCTGTTCTTGTTTTATTCCTTTTGTGACCTCTTGCCGAAAATCCTGTTCCGGCAATTTCCCAACCGCCTGTCCTTGTACATGGTTGGACCTTTCCGCCTGATCCATCTGGTGCTTTCGCCCTTGGTCTGGGGCATCGAGAGGTTTGCAAACTGGGTGGGGCAACTTGCGGGTGGAAGAGTTTTCACCGGGCAGATGTTTGCGAATCGGGATGAGTTTCGTCTGGTCATGCAGGAGTCCGCACAAGGTCTTACGCCTGAGGAGCGCACCATGATCCAGAGCGTGCTCGAACTGCAAAGTCTCACGGTGCGCCAGATCATGACCCCGATCGAGACGGCTGTGACCATCACCAAAGACAGACAGATGAGTGAGGTGCTCAAGATGTGTCGTGAGAGGCGTGTGACGCGCCTCCCGGTGCTGGAGTTGGTCGGAAAGCAACGCCAACTTGCCGGTGTCCTCAGTCTCAAGCACGCATTGTATCAAGAAGGCTTCGATGAAGGCAAAAAAGTGGGAGACTACTTGCAGTCGGCAGTAACGCTCGAATCCGAAGCCCGGCTGGAGGTTGCCTTGCAACGTTTGCAACGCAGTGGTCAGCGGTTGGCTGTGGTGCTTGGCCGGGATCAGCGCCCGATCGGTCTGGTGACGGTCCAGGATATCATGCGGGTAATGTTTGGCGCGGTGAATCTCTGATATGGAAAGCGATTACATGTTCAAGTTGATCGGCGGCGGCTTTTTAGTCGTCTTCCTGGTCTTTTTGAACGGGTTCTTTGTGGCGGCGGAGTTCGCCATAGTGAAAATTCGTGATACGCAACTGATCTCTTTGGAAGAGAAGGGTAACCGGCGGGCTACGGTGGCACGCAGGGTGGTGAAAAATCTTGATGCTTCATTGAGTGCCACGCAGTTGGGTATCACCTTGGCGAGTCTTGGGCTGGGCTGGTTTGCTGAGCCGATTTTTGCGTCCCTCCTGGAGCCGGTGCTTGATTGGATGAAAGTGGAGTCACCCGAGGCCAAGCATTCCATCTCCTTTGCCTGTGGTTTTTCAGTCATCACGTTCTTGCACATCGTCTTGGGCGAGCTGGCGCCCAAATCCATGGCCATCCAGAAGCCGCTGCCTACCTCGCTTTGGATCGCCGCTCCGTTGGAATGGTTTTACAAGTTGTCCTATCCGTTCATCTGGATGCTGAACAACACCTCACTCTGGTTGTTGCGGCAGGTGGGTATCCATCCGGCCAGTGAGGCCGAGCTCGTCCATTCGGAAGAGGAATTGCGGATGCTGTTCACTTCATCCCATGAGCATGAAGGTGGAAGTGAATTGCAACGCAAGATCGTGTTCAATGCGATGGATCTAAAACGCCGCATCGTCCGTGACGTGATGCGGCCCCGCCAGGAGATCACGGCTTTGGACACCGAGGCTTCCATCGTTGACTGTCTGGATATCGCGGAAAAGACCCGGTATTCGCGGTTTCCATTGTGCGAGGATGGGGATGTGGACAAGGCACTGGGGGTGATCCATTTCAAGGACCTGTTTGCCTTGCGCTCCCGCGCCAAGACTGGACGCGACCTGAAATCGGTGACGCGCAGACTTATCTATGTTCCGGAGATGGCGCGTTTGGAGAAAGTGCTCACCCTGTTCATGGAACGCAAACTGCATTTCGCCATCGTAGTGGATGAATACGGCGGAACCACGGGCATGGTGACCTTGGAGAATATTTTGGAAGAGCTGGTGGGGCAGATCCAGGACGAGTTCGATCAGGAGAAGCCGTTGCTCGTGCAGCTTAGCGAAACGATGTGGGATATCGATGGGGCGCTGCCATTGCATGAATTGTCTGAGTTAGTGGGGGAAGAACTGCAGGAAGAAGGCGTCACGACCTCAAGCGGATGGGTGACCCAGCAGAAGGGTGGTTTTCCTAAAAAAGGTGATGAGTTGGAGATCGGCGATTTTCTGCTGCGTGTGGAAGAGATGGACCTGACCCGGGTGGGACGACTGCGGTTGCTCAAGCGCCTGCCACCACCAGACACGGATACTGAAAAGGAGCCATGATCATCACCCGGTTGGAAGGAGGATTGGGAAACCAGCTCTTTCAGTATGCGCTGGGACTCAAGTTATCTCGCTTGCATGGTGTGGAACTGAAACTGGATTGCGAATGCTATCGTCGCGACGGTAGTCGCAAGTTTGTTCTCGACCAATTTCCGATACGGGCAACGCAAGCTGCGCTGGGCGATATCTGGAAAGCCTGCCCGAGCGAAGCGGCAACTCGAGTTTTGCTCAAACTCCGTCCCTCCAGGCTCGCTCATGCTTTGGCATCGCGACTGCATTCGCCGTATAGATTTGACGGATTTCATCCAGTGGATTCTTTGCCGCCGTTGATGCATGGCAAGGTGGTCCGTGAACGATGCTATCATTTTGATAGTGAGGTTTTACGCTCGCCGAATGGTTCCGCCCTGATCGGTTTCTGGCATAGTGAACGCTATTTTCGAGATGTACGGCCGGAGTTGCTGGCCGATTTGCGAGTGCTGCCAAGGGGGGGGGAGATGGCCCAAAAGGTCGCGGAGTGTGAATCGGTATCACTCCACGTGCGGCGAACAGACATGCTCAAGGACTCGCGTTACACGGCGACGACGTTGCGATATTGTCACCGGGCGATGGAGTTTTTTCGCCAGAAGCTAGACCGGCCACAGTTCTTTGTTTTCTCGGATGATCCCGTCTGGGTGCGGGAGAATCTAGCTGCGTCACCAGATGTTCATATGGTTTCACCTGTGAAGGGAGGAGATGCGGTGGAGGAGTTTCGGCTGATGTCCCAGTGCCGTCACCAAATATTAGCGGCGAGCACATTTAGTTGGTGGGCCGCATGGCTGAATGACCGGGCTGAAAAGATCGTGGTGGCACCATCTGCGTCTGTGTGGTTTAGACAAACGAATTGCGATACGCGGGATCTGCTGCCGGCGGAATGGATGCAAATACCGGTCGAGTGATCACTTGGCGGTGGTGGTGAGCGGTTTTCGAAAATGGAACATGCCATTGCCGAAGCCGCGGTTCGGCTCGTAATGGGTCTGCACGTCGTAGCCGTAGAGATACTGTTCGTTGAGCAGTTCCAAGCCTGTGGAGAGTTCCAGGACATACTGCCGCGTGAAGGCACGATGGGCGTTATAATAGACGCGATTCACCGAATCTACCGGCACACTGATGTAGAGATGGCCGCCGGGTTTCAGCACGCGTAGCAACTCGCGCCAGGCTTTTTCACTGCCCCAAGGATCGAAGGGATCGCCGTATCGGCCCAAGCCGATGTGTTCGACTACACAAAGAGAAGAGAGACTGTCCACGGAAGAATCCTCAAACGGCAGGGAGAGGATCGAGCCTTCACGAAATGAGAAATCAACAGCCTGCAGCACCACCGGCCGGATATCGACCATCGTGACGGGGATAAACTGGGCGATAAGAGCCATGGTCTTGGCACTGGAGCCCACATCTACATGCTGGGATGGGCGGACTTGAGACAGACGATGGGCAAACCAGGTGTCCTGCACGAAATAAACTGGCTCCAACGGGGTAGTTTCAGTGCGGTCAAGCAGGCAGGGGAAGAGGTTGTCCGGGCTGAGGGTGAAATGCGGGTTCTCAGGCTGTACCTTCTGGAAGGCGCGGAACTCGCGGCAGAATTGTTTGCAAGCGCTTATGCCTTTCAGCCAGTTGAAATTAAGGCCGTATTGACGGCGCAATGCCCTCCAACTTTCCAGTAGAAAGCGGAGGAGCAGGTTTTTTCTCAGGCGCTCTTTCATTTTTCCCTTACCTCTAAGCCGCCCGCCGGCCAGAAACCGGCTTGCCGGTTTTCTGATCAGTGTCCCCTGTCCCTTAGGCTTGAGAGCGATAGAAGTCGAGTGTCTTGGCCAAGCCTTCCTTCCAAGTGACCGAGGCTTTGTAACCAAAGGCTTTTTCGGCAGCTGAATTGTCGGCGAGCGAGGAGCGCACATCCCCCGCACGGCCCGGTTCAAAGCGTGGCTGGATGGATTGGCCGGTCAGATCATTCAGATCCCGCACCAAGTCCAGCAAGGTTATGCTGTGACCGGTGGCGGCATTGAAGACACCGCCTGCGATTTTCTCTGCGGGAGCCTCAGCCGCCATCAGGTTGGCTTGGACCACATTGTCGATATAGGTGAAATCGCGTGATTGCAGGCCATCACCATAAATGACCGGCGTTTCGCCTTTCAACATGGCTGTGCAGAACTTGGCGATAACACCCGAGTAAGGAGAATTAAAGGCCTGTCGGGGACCGTAGACGTTGAAGTAGCGCAAGGCCACCGTAGGCAACCCGTAGAGACGATGGAACAGTTGGCAGTATTTCTCACCCGCATACTTTTGGAGCGCGTAGGGGGAGAGTGGATTGGGTGGCAACCCTTCGTATTTCTTGGGCGCATCGACATCGCCGTAGATGGAGGATGAGGAGGCGAAGAGGAAACGCTTCACTCCGGCATCACGGGCGGCAACTAACATGCGCAAGGTGCCGTCCACATTGAAGAAATTGCTCTCCAAGGGTTGTTGCACGGAGCGAGGGACAGAGGGCAAGGCCCCTTCATGGAAAACCCAATCGCAACCGGCGATCAGTTTTTTGACCAGCGGTTCATCAGTGACATCACCTTCCACAAATTCCAGATCTGCATTCGTAGCGGCAGCCCAGTCGAGATTGTGCTTCTGGCCGAGGGAAAGATTGTCCAGAACGATGACTTTGGCTCCACGCTGACTGAGGGCTTGAGCGATATGGGAACCGATGAATCCGGCACCACCAGTGATAAGTGCTTTCATGCTTTGAAATAACGCTGCGGGTGCTTCACCTGACCGGCAAAAGCATTTCGGGTATCGACCAGAAGTTTCGCATGTTCGGCTACGAGGGCGTAGTCCACTGCTTGATGGTTGGTAGAGAGAAGGACGAGATCATAGCTGGCGACCGACTCGGCAGTCAGGGCCACACTTTTATTTCCGGCAAAATGGCCATGTTCGCGCGACGGGCGGATGACGGGGACATGAGGGTCATGATACTCCACATGGGCACCTTGTGCTTCGAGCAATTCCCAGAGCACGTAAGAAGGGCTCTCACGGTCATCGTCCACGTTTGACTTATATGCGATGCCCAGCATCAGGATACGACTGCCGGCCACTGCTTTGCGGACACTGTTGAGCGCGAGACGGACACGCTCCACAACATACTTGGGCATGGCGGTATTGATCTCGCCGGCCAGCTCGATGAAGCGGGTCTGTTGCCCGTATTCGCGAGCCTTCCAGCTCAGATAGAAAGGATCGATCGGGATGCAATGTCCGCCCAGACCGGGGCCGGGGTAGAAGGGCATGAAACCGAAAGGTTTCGTCTTGGCCGCATTGATGACATCCCAGACGTCAATGCCCATGGCGTCGTAAACGACTTTCAACTCGTTCACCATGGCGATATTCACGGAACGGAAAATATTCTCGGTCAGCTTCACCGCTTCAGCTACGCGGCAGGAAGCTACGGGTACCAAAGTCTTGATGGCCCGGCTGTAGATGGCGGTAGCTTTCTCCAAACATTTCGGGGTGTAACCACCAATGACCTTGGGGATGCTGACCACCTGGCTCTGGGGGTTGCCTGGATCTTCCCGTTCCGGAGAGAAGGCGAGGTGGAAATCATGGCCAGCTTTCAAACCAGAGCCAGCTTCCAACACTTCACGTAGGTCAGTATCTGTCGTGCCAGGGTATGTGGTGGATTCGAGGATGACAACGGTGCCCTTTTGCAGATGGGGAGCCATGGCCTCGCCCGTCTTGATGATATAGCTGATATCAGGCTCGTTGTTCTTACCCAGCGGGGTAGGAACGCAGATGATGACGGCCTCACATTCGCTGATCCGTTGGAAATCCGTGGTGCTTTCGAAATTGCCCTTTTTCACCATGGCATCCACCCGTTCGCTTGGGATGTGCATGATGAAACTCTCACCGGCGTTCAGGCGGGCGACTTTGGCTTGATCAATGTCAAAACCCAGAATCGCGACGCCAGCTTCCGCGAAGGTCAATCCCAAGGGGAGACCCACATAGCCTAAACCGATGATGCCCGTGCGTTTGCTCATAATGAAAGCGGGGCTACTATCGGAACCGAGTGGCAGGGTGGAAAGACTTTTTTGGTGACGATTGTCACTGTGGGCAGGTGGTGAAAGCGATTCTATCCAAACCCAAGGAAAAGATTGGAACCGCCACGGCTTTGCGGCTTAATTTCCTCCAATCCTATGAAAACGACTTTCTTTGCGGTGGTCGGCTGCGCTTTATCGGCTACGACTATACTTGCTGCGGAACCGCCATTGCCCAAATTCCGGGCGGTGGATGTAGACACCAAAGTGGAGATCGGCTATGGCATCGCCATCGCGGATGTGGACGGGGACAAGAAGCCGGACATCCTGCTGGCGGACAAGAATACCATCCAATGGTATCAGAACCCGTCTTGGGAGAAACACATCATCGCGGCGAACCTTACGGAGAAAGATCATGTCTGCATCGCGGCAGCCGATATCGATGGCGATGGCAAGGCCGAGGTGGCGGTAGGGGCGGGTTGGAATCCCGGAGACACGCTGAATAGCGGAGCGGTGTTCTACCTCATCCCGCCCAAGGACCGGAGGCAAAAATGGGAGCCGGTCGCTTTGCATCATGAGCCGACGGTGCATCGCATGCACTGGATCAAGAATGCGGCGGGCAAGCATGAGCTGATCGTGAAGCCGCTGCATGGGCGGGGGAACAAGGGCAATGAGGGAGAGGGTGGCAAGGTGCTGGCCTACACGATGCCGAAGAATCCCAAGGACAAATGGGAAACGAGGGTGGTGAGTGATCAATTGCACGCCAGCCACAATTTCCAAGGGGTGAACTGGGACAAGGATGCGGCAGAGGAATTGATTCTTGGGAGCAAGGAAGGGGCGTTCCAGTTCGACCGCAGTGGCAGTGACTGGAAGCGCACGCAACTTACCGACCACTGGACGGGAGAGATTCGTGACGGCAAGCTGCCGGGCGGCAAACGTTTCATCGCCACGATCGAGCCGATGCACGGGACAACGGTCGCGTCCTATGTGCCGGGTGGTGGCGGCTTGTGGTCGCGCACCGTGATTGATGAGACGTTCAAGGACGGGCATGGATTGGCCATCGGAGACGTGCTGGGCATCGGCAGTGATCAGGTTGTCGCCGGCTGGCGCGGGATGAATCCGAGAGGTGTGCCGGGTGTGCGCCTGTTCACGCCGCTGGATAAGGAAGGCAAGCAATGGCGCATGACTCCGCTCTCAGCCGAGGAAGTGGCGATCGAAGATTTGAAGCTCGCGGACCTGAACGGGGATGGGAAACTGGATATCATCTTAGCGGGGCGGCAGACCAAGAATATGCGGGTACTTTTCAATGAACGTTAAGGCCATACGGCTTTATTTTTAGCTGAATTTTGTCCTCTTTGAGCCGGGAGTTTGACCCCGGGCAGGAATGAAGTCATCATTCTGTCCGGGGTATTTTTTCGTGCTCTTATGGCCAATACAAAGTTTTCCGAATTCAAGAAGACCAAATGGTTTCGTCGGCTGATCTGGTCGGCGGTGGCGCTGGTGATCTACATGATTGTGGGTTTTTTGGTGCTGCCCGCTGTAATCAAATCCCAGCTTGTCAAGCGGCTGCCCGAGTTTACCAAGCGCCAGGTATCCATCGATGAGGTGAAGCTGAATCCGTTCGCACTGTCCTATACGATGCGTGGTTTTTCGCTGACCGAGACTAATGGCGAGACGTTCGCATCGCTGGGTGAGCTTTATGTGAACTTCGAGCTGTCTTCGGTCTTCAATGGTGCTTGGACGTTTGGAACGGTTTCCGTGAAGGAACCGTTTGGACGAGTGACGCG
>CAZRGY010000036.1:0-15832 GCA_964599715.1 uncultured Verrucomicrobiota bacterium
GCATCACCGCCTCTTCGCTCAGCTCATCCCGTTTCAATTCACCCGTGATGCGTCCTTCGTGCATCACCAGCACGCGATCGGACATGCCCAGCACTTCCTCCATATCGCTGGAGACGAATAGAATCGCCATGCCTTTCGCGGCCAATTCCTCCATCAGGCTGTAAATTTCTGCCTTCGCCCCGATGTCGATGCCCCGGGTAGGCTCGTCTAACAGCAAAACCTTGGGGTTCATCGCCAGCCACTTGCCCAGCACCACTTTTTGCTGGTTGCCGCCGGAGAGGAACTGCACCAACTGCCGGTCGCTGGGCGTCTTTACCCGCATCCGATCGACCATCTCCTTGCTGATTTCGTCCTCTTTTGCACGGTTCAGAAAGCCGTTCTTCTGGTCACGACGCAGACTCGCCAGGCTCATATTTTCCCGCACTGCCATCTCCAAAATCACACCCTGCTGCTTACGATCTTCTGGCACCAGCGCCAAACCCGCAGCAATAGCTGCTATCGGTGAACGGGCCAAAACTTCCTTGCCATCAATTTTCATCGAACCACCCAAAGCCGGCGTGACCCCGAACAGCGTCAACAATAACTCCGTGCGTCCAGCGCCGACCAACCCCGCCATGCCGACGATCTCCCCTGCTCGCAGTGACAGTGCCAGTTCATGCTTCGGATGCACTGGGGTCCGCAATCCGCCCACCTCCAAGACCACCTCACCGGGTGCGTGTGGCTGATGGGGGTAATATTGCGAAAGCTCCCGCCCCACCATCAGCTTCACCATCGCATCGTGTGAGATATCCGCCGTGGCGAGTTCACCAGCATTCTCACCATCGCGCAGCACCACCACGCGATGCGCCACCGTGCGCACTTCGCTCAAGCGGTGGGAGATGTAAACGATGCTCACGCCACGACTGCTTAAATCCTTGATGACTTTGAAGAGCTGTTCAGTTTCCTTCTGGGTCAGGCTGGACGTCGGCTCATCCATGATGAGCACGCGCACATTTACGGATAAGGCTTTCGCGATCTCCACCATCTGTTGGTGCCCGATGGTCAAGTCGCGCACCAATGTGGTTGGCGGAATTTCCAGGCCAACCATATCGAGGAACTGCTTCGCCTCGGAGCATTGTCGCGTCTTGTCGATGAATCCCAGCTTGCGCGGCTCACGCCCCAGAAAGATGTTCGCCGCCACATCCAGATTGTCCGCCAAGTTCAATTCCTGATGGATGAGTGCGATGCCATGCCGCAATGCCGCCTCCACGGAACCGATCACCACTGGTTTGCCATCCAGCAATATCTCCCCGGAATCCTGGCTCTGCACCCCTGCTAAAATTTTCATGAGCGTGCTCTTGCCGGCTCCATTTTCCCCCAGCACCGCCAACACCTCGCCTTTGGCCAGCGTCAGACTGACATTGTGCAGCGCCCTTACGCCCGGAAAGCGTTTGCAGACACTCTGCACCGTCAGGAGACTGGTCTTTGCTTCGTCCATCACTTCTTCCACAACTCCTTCCACGCTGCCAGTGTTTGCTCCACCAACACCTGCCCGCCCTCAGGTCCTACACGACTACTCTGGATGACGGCACTATAACCGCCGCCCATCACCGCCCGTGTCGTCGGCAGATAGCCGCCCGAACCGGCCAATTGGATCACAAACGTCTGGATACCGGGACTCCGCGCCTTCATCTGCACGCCGTAATCCGTGAACAATTCGAACGGGTTCGATGCGATGGCCACATCGCCCAGGCGTAGCGCGTGCAGTTCCATCTGAAACATACCCTCCTTTTTCTCCATCTGCGCTGCATGCCGGGCCACCACGCTTTGATTCCACCGGTAGTTCCAGAGTTGCTTCGGGTCTTTCGAAAACTTCTCCGCCTCGCGTTCCGCCAAATCCACCTCAGCCTGCGTCACCTGACGCCATGGCAAGTCCAGCGTCTGCACCGTATGCCGCAACGGTACATCCTGCCGGATGTCTTTCTTCGCGCCTTCATAGGCCTCCTCCCAGGCATTCACGATACGCCGGCCGATCTCATCGAGACGCGAGATATTCCCGCGCAGCTTCCGCATCCGCTCATCCGCTGCCGTGCCATACATCAACCGGGTGGTCACATCGCCACCGGCACCATTCCAGGCGATTACCTGCAAATCTTGTCCATGCCGCTCACGCAATCGCTCCCGCACCGGATGCCAGAAATCCGCATTGATGCTCGTGCGTCCGCCCACTTCCTGCGCCGGACAGGGCACATTGATCGCAGTGGCGATAAGTTTACCCTCGGAATTCCAAAAGAAGAGGACATCGACGTTATGATCTTCATAGCCCTCGATTCCCCGGAATTTCGCATCCGTCGTTTTCCCATACATCACCGCTGTCCCATCCGCATAGACCACGCGGCGGTTCTGCGCGATGACCGCCTGTGCCTGTCCCCAGGCAACCTTGCCCCGCTGACGGTTTTGCCAAGCCGTCATGATCGCTTCCGCGACTCTGGCAGTCATCCAATCCGCATAAGCTCCCGGTTGCTGGATGCCCGTCTTGGGCAGATCATATTTTCCATCCTGCGTCACCGGAGCCGTATGCGTGTGCGTGGCGCTAAGGAACACCTTGTTCAAATCGAACTCCGCTTTCTTAGCCCTCAATTGCTCCCGCACCTTTTCCAAAATGCCTTCCCGGATCGCCACCAGATCACAAGACACGATGATGGCTTCTTCCACTTTCTGCCCGCCTTCCCGCGATTCCAAAACCAGCACTGTCGCGGAGATTGGCGTCTCGGGCTTCTTTGAGATGCGGGCATGCCGTTGGCCGTCCAAAGCCACTGGCTCACTCGGGGTAATATTCACCGTGTTGGCGCCGATCCACAATTCAGCAGCGCTTGCAGAAAGTGTCGAGAATGCCAACAAACACACAGTCACGACACTAAGACCAACCGTTTTCATCCAATGCATCATCATACCGGTATCACTCCTCTCCTTTTTTTCGCCCCTTACCCTTAGCCAGTTCGCTCGCGCGGGCCGGATCGTAATTCGGATTCGGCACAGGCATCTGGGCGTTGACCTGCTTGCGCCAATCGGCAAGCGCCGTTCTCATTTCCTTCACTCGAGCAGGCTCCTTCTTGGCGAGGTTCTTTGATTCAGCCAGATCATCCTTCAGGTTATACAATTCCACCGTATCACTTTCGTAGAACTCGATGAGCTTCCAATCACCCCGGCGGATGGCGCTGGCCGGTGTGCTGTGATGATAATGCGGCAGATGCCAGAAAAGTGTGTCGCGCGACAAAGCTGTCGTCGGATTCTTGAATTGAGCGGCCAGACTTACGCCATCTTGCGGTTGTTTCGCCGCGGTCGCAGCGGAGAGTTCCAACAAAGTCGGATACACATCCATCGTGATGCCCGGGATATCGCATCGTGTCCCGGCGGGAATCCGCCCGGTCCAGCGTGCGATAGCGGGGATTCTGATGCCGCCCTCGTAGAGCGTCCCCTTCTCCCCATTTAGTGGCTTATTGGAAGTCACGATGCGTCCGCTCTGCTCATGTTCCAGTCCGCCATTGTCAGAGAGGAACCAGATCAAGGTGTTCTCCGCGATGCCCGCCTTATCCACCGCTTCGACGATCCGGCCCACGCTTTGGTCCAGTTCTTCCAGCAAACCCGCATACTCCGGGCGGCTGGGATAGTCCGCCATCGGCTGCTTGGCCTTGTATTTCGCCAGCAGTTCCGGCGTGGTGGTAAGCGGGATGTGAACCGCGTAATGCGAGACTTGCAGGAGGAACGGCTTACCCTTGTGGCTCTCGATGAAGGCGACTCCTTTATCCGTCAAAAACTCCGCAGTGCGTTTGCCCTCGACTTTGGCATCGATCCTGGCAGGCACAGTATGTCCCTGCATCTCAAGTGCAGTTTCCCAACCTTGATCGGTGGGACTGAAACCGTTTCCGCCCAAATGCCACTTTCCAAAATAACCGGTCGCGTATCCCGCACTCCGCAGCCGCTCCGCGAAGGTCTCCACCTCCAAAGGCAAATAGAGCGGCACCACCGGGTCGGTCAGCTTGGCGTAAGGGCGGCGATGGCCGGGGATGTGCTGGGTGATGCCGAAACGGGCTTGATCCTGTCCGGACATCAAATTCGCCCGCGTGGGTGAACAGACCGGCCCCGCATAGAATTGCGTGAAGCGCATCCCCTGGCGGGCCAGCCGATCGATATTCGGCGTCTCATTGAAGGTGTTTCCATAACACCCCGTATCGCGCCAGCCCAAGTCGTCAGCGAGTATGATGATGATGTTCGGCTGGGCAGCGGCAAAGAGTGAGGTCGCTCCCAGAACACCACAGATCGCCACCAAGAGTGCCATCAACCGTTGCCACTCACTCCGCTGGATGCTGGTTTTCATGGATCAGTCAGATTAGGCGCCCACATCCCATCCCGGATCTCGGGCGTCTTGCCGTTGGGCGGGAACGTGGTCTTCACCGCTTCCTGCATCTGCTTGGAAAGTTGCGCCACCGTGGCGGCGTGTTCCGGCAGGCTGGCGAGGTTGGTCAACTCCTTGGGGTCCTTATCGTGGTCATAGAGTTCCTTGCCCTGATTACCCTCATCCCATTCGGTGTAGCGCCACCGATGAGTCCGCAAGCTATAGCCGAAGAAACGGTTACCCGAAGCACCTTGGGCTGCGCTCGCCGTGGGGCGTCGGACACCGCCGCGCGACACTTGCGTCAGCGCCCAGCCGCGCCCTTTTGTGTTCACATCCTTCAACATCGGCACCAGGCTCTGTCCTTGCAGATTGGACGGAGCTTTCACACCAGCCAACTCCGTGAGCGTAGGATAAAGATCCACCTGGCTCACCGGGGACTTCACCACGGCTCCCTTCTGCGAGACACCGGGTGCGACCATCAGCAGCGGCACCCGTGCGCTTCCTTCAAAGAGACTCATCTTCTGCCACAAACCATGCTCGCCCATGTGATAACCGTGATCGCTGGTGAACACGATGATCGTGTTATCCGCCAGCCCCAGACGGTCCAGTGTGTCGATGACTTTGCCCACTTGGGCATCCATGAAACTGATGCTGGCATAATAGCTTTGCAGGGCTTGGCGGCGCAGGTCATCCGTCAATTTATCCTGCTCCTTCTTGTAACTGCCCAATGCTGCCGCCGGCAGATCGGCCTGATCTTCTTTCACGCCCTGCACCACCGGCATCTCTTTCTCCGGATACCAGTCAAAGTAAGGCACCTTGGGTGCTACATAGGGCGTATGTGGACGGAAGAATCCCACGGCCAGGAAGAATGGTTCATCATTTTTCTTCGCGCACCGTTCCAGCACCCACTCGGCATCTTCAGCGATCTTGCCATCGGTATGGTGGGCATCACTCTTGGGCGAGGCATACCAGCTCAATGTCCCGCCGAATTGTCCCGGTGTGAGCGTCGTGATCATCGGTTCTTCCTCCAACCGGTCAACACCCGCCGGATTCATCTCCACTTCCCATGAGCCCGGATCGTCGTGTCCGTCAGTACCGACTGATTTGGGAACATTGTAGTGATACAGTTTCCCGATCCGCACCGCCAGATAGCCTGCCTGACGAAACGCTTGGGACAGACTGATATGGCTGGGAATGGTCTGCCGGAAAATCTGTGAATTCGCCTGGATGCCGGTGCTGTTTGGATACAGGCCGGTGAGGAAAGAGTTTCGGCTGGGTCCGCATAGCGGATAGGTGCAGTAGGCTTTTTCAAACCGCACACCACGCGCTGCCAGCTTGTCGATGTTCGGCGTCTTCGCCCGCGGATCACCGTAGCAGCCCAGGTAGGTGTTCAGGTCATCGGAAACGATGAACAGCACGTTCGGCTTCTTCGCCGGGGCGGCTTCTGTCATTCCGTTCCAGCCCAAGATGGCCACCAAGGCGACCAGTGTCAGCAGACGATATTTCATAGTCTTTCCTCGTGAGTCGTTCTTGTTAATCCAGCAACGTCAGCGTCACTCGCCGCACATCCATGACGTTCTTTCCTGGGATATCCAGCGCCTTGAGCGTCAGCGGACCGACGCCCTTCTTCAACGTCATGGTGCCCAGTTTCAAGGTGCGGAACTCCTTCATCGTGGATTCTGCCGGTGGCCTTGGCAGCGTGTCCTGATTCGTCATCAACGGCGGGTCCCAGCCCGGCGTGACTTTCCCGGTGATCCGGCTGCCGTTGAAACTCAGTTCCACCAGCGAGCCCGCATCCGGCACCGGACACGTATAATCGACCGTCACCTCATACTTCCCCGTCGTATGCACATCCAGCAGCCATACCATGCTATCCTCCTTGCTGGTCCAGTTCACGAAATAGGAACAGTTCGGTGCGCTGCTGCTACGCTTTACCCCGCCCTGTGGCTCGCCATCGCGCGCGGGTAGCATCGTGATGGGGAACTCCTTGTAACCCACCGTCAATGGCCGCTGGTCCACGGCGTTTCCTTTGCCCTTCCCTTTTGCACCCGCAGCTTGCGGCTTGCCGAACATCTCCGCCCGCCACGCCTTCACCGCCTCGGCCAGCTCCGCCGCCTTTGCCGGATTCTGCTCATTGATTGCCTTCGTCTGGCCCGGGTCTGCAATCATGTCATAAAGTTTCCCCGCATCATCCAGGCGATACTGCTGCGTGCGCACACTCACGCGCCCCGCCCACGTGGAAAAGATCATGCGATCTGACCAACTCGTGCTCTGCTTCATCAGGAGCGGGCTCAGATCCCGGCCGTCCAGCGGCAGATTACCCACGCGCGAGATGCCCGCCAGCGAGGTCAGTGTCGGCAGCAGATCGATGGCCCCGCTGATCTCCTTCACCACATGTCCCTTAGGCAACTTCGCCGGATAGCTGATGTAAAACGTCGAACGTACCCCGCCCTCGTCCGTGCTGCCCTTCCTGCCCTTCATGCCGCCCGTCCAGCGCATGCTGTTCGGCCCGTTGTCGGAGAAATAGAGCACGATGGTATTCTCGCTCAAGCCCAGATCTTTCAGCTTTTTGAGCACCCGTCCCACATTCATGTCCTGGTTCTCCAGCATCGCCAGCGCGCACCTTGTCTCGTCCGCCTTTTCCCTTGCCGGGTCCGTGGCCGTTTGCTTGATGGGCATGTCCTTGAACCGCTCCCAATCCTTCGCCGGAGCCGTCCAGGGAGAATGCGGCGTGGTGAACGGCACATAACACAGGAATGGCTTGCTCTTGTTCCGGTCGATGAAGTTCAAAGCCTTGTCCGTGCAGATGTCCACGATGTAACCCTTCTCCCGCACCATCTTGCCGTTATGCTCCAGCGGCGGATCGAAATACTCGCCCCAATGCCCGGAGGTGTGGCCGAAGTACTCATCAAAGCCCCGGCCCATCGGATGGTACGGCCATTGGCTGCCGTTGTGCCATTTGCCGAACGCGCCCGTCGCATAGCCTGCCGCCTTGAAAGCGTCCGCCACGGTTTTCTCTGTGAGATCCAACCGTTCTTGCCCCGTGGACACGCCTTTCACACCACCGCGCGGATGATAGCGCCCGGTCAGGAACTCCGCCCGGGTAGGAGAGCACACCGGGCAGACGTAGAACCGGTCCATCGTCACGCCGCCTTTCGCGATAGAATCGATGTTCGGCGTGCGCACCATCTGGTTACCGTTCTGGCTGTAATCCCCCCACCCTGCATCATCCGCCAAAAACACGACGATGTTCGGTTTGCCTGCGGCCAAGGCCGTGGACGCCCACAGCCCCAAGGCCACCAGTGAGCAAAACAGTCTCAATACTTGTTTCATAGATCGGATCTCTCTTACTTCTTTTTCTTTTTCGCAGGTGAGTCATCCACCAACGGACCGGCCATAGGAGCCGTCTCGAAGAACTTGCCGTCATCGATGAGTCGCGGATCACCCGTGCGTTTTAGCTCGCCCATCAGGCGCTCTTCGAGCAAAGCCCGCACACCGGTGTATTCCGGATCGGCCGCCAGATTCTTCGTCTGGTGAGGATCTTTCTTCAGATCATACAGCTCTTCACGAGGACGCTTGCCATAAACCCACTGGAAGAAATCCTTCCACTTCGGATCATTCCGCACGCTCACCAACCAGGCCTTCGTCGGACCCGCATCTTCATCCGGCAAAGTGACCCGCGTATTTTCGGTGATCTCTTCTGCTGTGGGGGGATTCGCATCATCCAACCGGTAAGGATCTCCCAGCGGGAAACGGTCCGGCTTGAAATTGATGATATACAGGTGATCTGCCGTGCGGATGGCCCGTTGCGGATAAGGCAGATAACCCGCACGCGCATTCTCCACATGCCGCTCGCGCCCGATATACACGGCGTTGCGCTGCGGATCGACCTGGCCGGACTTCGTGCTCGCCAGCAGCGGCACAAGGCTCCGGCCCGTCATCACCTCAGGCACTTTCACTCCCGCCACTTCCAGGAATGTCGGGGCCAAATCGGTCAAGCTCGTCAAGTCATCGATCACCCGTCCGCCTTTGGTCCCGGGACCGCGGATGGCCAATGAAACATTGGAACCGAAGTCATAGAGGTTACACTTGCCATGCGGGAATCCCGGCGGGCCATGATCACCACTCACCGCGATCAAAGTATTGTCCAGCTCACCCATGGCTTCCAGCTTGCGCAGGAACAATCCCATGGCGGCATCAAATGATTTTGCCTCCCCCAAATAATCTGCGAAATCTTCCCGCACTTCCGGGACATCCGGCAGGAAGGGCGGCATCTTGCCTTTCAACGAATCAGGATCGATGCCCCACAGCTTCTTGCCCGAGCCTTTCACCCATTTGCGATGCGTCTCGGTGGGGCCGAACCAATAGCAGAACGGTTGGCCGGGTTTGCGATCAGCGATGAACGCATCAAAGTTCGCTTCCACCTCGTCATAAAGTTTCTGCTTGGCCGCTTCTAGCGCCATACCATCTGCGACCATCTTTGTGACATTCTGCGAGAACTGGTTGAATTTTCCTCCTGCCTTTTCATAAGCATACTTTCCCGCTCCATAGGGCGCATCATTCGGCGTACCCGGCCCCCACACTTTGTAGGTCTCACCGATGTGATAGCCTGCGTCCTTCAACAACAACGGATAGGAAGGGATGGAACTATCCCAGACTGCCCCGCGCAAGATCGAGCCGCGCCCGGCACGCCAGAAGTGCTGACCGGAAAGCAAGGCGCTGCGGCAGGGCGTGCAGCTTGGGGCCGAAACAAAGGCGCGACGGAACAGGACGCCTTCTTTCGCGATGCGGTCGAAGTTCGGAGTCTGGATAACATCATTTACGGTGCCAGGCCCATCGATCTTTGCATATGCACTCGCGATCCGTCCCCAGTCATCCGCGAACAGGAACAGGATGTTCGGCCGCTTCTTCCCTTCCGCCGCTTGCGACGAAAAACTCAGCAGCAAACACCCGATCAAAGCCAACAGCAGGGCGGCTTGCGCAGAAAACTGGAAAGGCCTCATCAAAGGACTTCCCCTGAAAATTGAGTTAGGAACTTTACGCTTCATGATTTGGATATCGTTTCAGACGCTTGGGCGCCACTGTTTGGTTTCAGGGATTTCGGACAGCTTGAATTAAAAACTGCGGTGGTGCAAGCACTGCGGGCCTCCAAAATCCGCTTCTCTTCCGATCTTTTCCCGCAAAATCAAAACGAGCGAAATATATCACTTAAGAAACCTGGAATCGCTGTCAGCATCATTATTTCTCCTTTGATTTGGCGATTCTCCGCGCTATACGACAATCATCCATGCGTTACCTTATCCTGCTGTTTCTCGCCTTGGCTGTTTCGGTGTCAGCCCAAGTGGCACCCTATGATAAACCGCTGCCTGTCGGGCCGCCTTATTATCGCGTGCGCTATGAAGCCTCCACCAAGCCCGGCGAACTGGTTTATCCAGTGAATTACACCATCTGGATACCGCCCGGGCTCAAGACCGATCTGGATTCCGAAGGGCGTTGCGATGCTCCGCGGCGTGGTCGTTCATCAGCATGGCTGTGGTGAAGGCTCCTGCAAATCGGGACAGACGGGTGCCTTCGATCTGCATTGGCAAGCATTGGCCAAAAAACACGACTGCGCCCTGCTCTCTCCCACCTATGAGCAACCGGACAAGGCCAACTGCCAGATGTGGTGCGATCCACGGAACGGCTCGGACGCAACTTTCCAAAGATCATTGAGAGACCTGGGCGCACAATCCGGCCATCCTGAACTGGCCAAGGTGCCGTGGGCACTTTGGGGTCACAGCGGTGGAGGGCATTGGTCAGGCGGCATGGTTTTGTTGCACCCGGATCGCGTCGCTGCTGCCTGGCTGCGTTCGGGCGTTCCGCCTGTGGTAGCAGCGGAAGGCAAACCCACTCCTTATTCTATCTCCGAAGCGGCCCTTCAGGTGCCCGTAATGTGCAACTTGGGCACGAAGGAAGGTGTCACGGTAAAAGACGGACGGTTCTCTGGCGTGTGGAAGGGAGTGGAGACATTCTTTACGGCACTTCGTGGCAAGGGTGGGCTTGTTGGTGTCGCCGTCGATCCCTTGACTTCTCATGAGTGCGGCAACCAGCGCTATCTCGCGATTCCCTGGCTCGATGCTTGTCTCTCCGCACGCTTACCTGCTCAGCCCGGCGCTCCGCTGAAGCCTATGTCAGCAGCTGATGCTTACATCGCTCCTCTCTACATTGGCAGTGGAGAAATCGTGGTCCCAGTGTCTGCCAAGCAGTTCAACGGTGATGTGAAAAAATCTGTGTGGCTGCCCAATCAAACGATTGCCAAAGCCTGGGCGCAATACGTCAAGGACACTGCCGTGACCGACAACACACCGCCCCCAGCCCCCACGAATCTGCAGGTGAAAGGCAAGGAACTATCATGGGAAGCCGAAGCAGATCTCGAAAGCGGCCTGGCCAGTTTTATCATCATGCGCGATGGCCAATTCCTCGCCAACGTGCCCGACAAGGGCAAGAACCCTTTCGGCCGTCCTATCTTTCAGAACCTGCAGTATAGCGATACGCCCTCACAACCTCTGGTGTTGATGCGCTATACCGATACCACGGCGGAAGCGGGCAAACAGCACCTGTATCAGGTGATCGCTGTGAATACCGTCGGCTTGAAGTCGAAGTGAGTGTTGGCTGGCTTAGGCCAACAATCCATTGACGATATGGCCATGCACATCAGTGAGGCGGAATTCCCGCCCCTGATACTTAAAGGTCAACCGCTCGTGGTCTATCCCCATCAGGTGCAGCACCGTGGCGTTCAGGTCATGCACATGCACCGGGTCCTTCGCCACGTTAAAGCCATACTCGTCCGTTTCACCGTAGCTGATGCCGCCTTTGATGCCACCGCCCGCCATCCACATCGTGTAGGCGTCTTTGTGGTGATCGCGCCCGGGTGAAGTCTTCGCGCCGTCACCATTGATCCCCTGCCCCACCGGTGTGCGACCAAATTCCGCGCCCCAGATGACCAGTGTATCGTCCAGCAACCCGCGCTGCTTCAAATCGGTGATGAGCGCCGCCATCCCTTGGTCCACATCTTTACACTTTGACCGCAAACGGTTCTCCAGATTCGAATGATGATCCCAGTCCGAATCATACAACTCGATGGACCGCACGCCGCGCTCCACCAAGCGCCGTGCCAAGAGGCAATTGTTCGCAAAGGACGCTGCCCCCGGTTTCGCTCCATACATCTGGAGTGTCTGGGGTGATTCCTTAGAGATGTCCATCAACTCAGGCACCGATGTCTGCATGCGATACGCCATCTCATACTGGCTGATGCGCGTCGCGATCTCAGGATCGCCCACATCGGCCAGTTGCGTCTCGTTCAACTGGTTCACGGCATCCAACACCTGCCGGCGCTGAGCCGCATTGTGCCCCTTGGGATTCGAGAGGAACAAAACCGCATCACCACTGGAGCGGAACTGGATACCCTGATACACACTCGGCAAAAACCCACTCGACCACAGGCTCGTCCCGGCTCCACCCGGAGGCCCGGATAACATCACCACGTAAGCCGGCAAATCCCGGTTCTCCGAACCCAATCCATAAGATACCCACGAACCAAAACTCGGCCGCCCACCGCGCCCGAAGCCCGTGTGCAAAAACATCTGCGCCGGCGCGTGATTGATCTCATCCGTATGCAGCGAACGCACCACCGCGATCTCATCCGCCACCTTGCCCAAGAATGGCAACAACTCCGAAACGCTCTGCCCACTCTGTCCATGCTGCGCGAATTTGAATTTGGTCCCGGACAGCTTGAGATTATCCCCGATGAACGCGAATCGCTTCCCCTTCGTCAGCGATTCCGGGCACGCCTCGCCATCCAGCTTTTGCAACGTCGGCTTGAAATCGAACATGTCGAGCTGCGAAGGCGCCCCGATCATGTGCAGATAGATCACGTGCTTCGCCTTTGGAGCAAAATGCGGCTGATGCATCGCCAGCGGACTACCCGCCCCCATCGCCTCCCCACGAAGCAAGGACGACAACGCCACTGCTCCCAGACCAAACCCGCTGCGCTTGATGAACTGCCTGCGGTTCAACGTCGCCAGATAATGTTCGTAAGGGTTCATGGTGTTCAGTTCTTCGTGATCGTCTCATCAAGATTCAACATCGCCGAGGCCACCCCATACCAGGCCGCAAACTCCGCTGCATCCAGCCCCTTCGGTGTGCTGAAGTTCCCCATCAATTCCTTGGCCGCCTTGGTATCCGCCCGATACGCCGCCAGTTGTTTCTCATAGAGAGATTTCAGCACTTGCGCCTCCTCCGTCTTCGGCAGCCGCGCGAGGCAGATGAGGAACGCCTCTTCGATTCGGGCTTCGATATCCGTCTTCGGTTCGTCCCGCATCAACCGCTTGGCCAAGCCGAAGGCCGCCTCTACATACACCGGATCGTTCAAGAGCGTCAGCGCCTGCAACGGCGTGTTCGAGCGCGAACGCTGAACCGTGCAAGCCATGCGACCACTGGCATCAAACGTGGTGAAGCTCGGATACGGCGCTCCACGTTTCCAGACCACATAGACACCACGCCGATACTTCTCATCGCCCGGGCTCACCACGTAATCATACTTCTGTCCACCCACCTTCAGCCACAAGCCGTCGGGCTGATACGGTTTGATCGGCGGCCCGCCCTGTTCGAGACTGATAAGCCCCGCCATCGCCAGGGCATTGTCGCGGATCATCTCCGCGTCCATACGGAAGCGCGGCCCGCGTGCATAGAGCTTGTTCTGATCATCCAATACCAGCAGGTCCGGGGTGACTTTGGAGGATTGCCGGTAGGTCGCTGACAACACCATCTTCCGCAGGGTCTTCTTCATCGACCATCCGTTCTCCATGAAATCCACCGCCAACCAGTCGAGCAGTTCCGGATGCGTCGGCAAATCGCCTTTGATACCGAAATCCTCAGGGGTCGCCACCAGGCCACGACCGAACAATTCCATCCACCACCGGTTCACCGTTACCCGTGCCACCAAGGGGTTATCCCGCTCTACCAGCCACTTCGCCAGATCCAAACGCGTCAACTGAGTCTCGTCATTGTGGACCGGTCGTTTTGCTTTCGTATCCAGCTTGATCTGATGCAACACCTCCGGCACTCCCGGTCCGATCTTCTCTCCAGGACTCCGGAAATCTCCCCGCCCGAACACCGTGCTCATCCGTGGCTGCTCCAGCTCTTCCATCACCAGCGTGGAAGGACCCTTGGTCGCCTTCAGCTTTCGGTCCAAGTCCAGTTTCGCCTGCCGTAACTTCCGCAATTCCTCATCTTGGGCATAACAGAACTCCTTCACCGCTTTCTTTTGTTTCGCGCTCCGTTTGATCTCCGGCAGCTTGAGTGCCGCCACGACATCCGCTGGCATCGCTTCCGCATCCGGATTTCCAGTCAGCGCAGATAAACGCAACCGGCCGATCAAGCGTCCTCCGCCAAACTCTTGCACCAAAGTAAAAGTCAGCTTCGTGCCACCTTCATAACCCACCGTTTCCACGGTCTCAAACAACGCCCAGTGCGGCTTGCCGAATTGCGGATTGATCGCCCACGCTGACTTCGCGTCGTCATCGATTGCTCCGTTAGGATCAAAATTCTTCTGCGCGAAATTCGCTTTCGCCCTGGTCAATTTCACCGGTTTGCTTTCGCTGCTGTTCAGCTTTGCCGCACTCACCGCGAACGTGTTCAACACAAAGTTCGGCCGTTTGTCATCACCGCGACCCGGCCCATTGCCCGGCAAAGACGGGTCCGTCAGCGTCTCCAGCTTGAAGCCGGTGATATCTTTCAACGTTGTGTTCACGGTCACGATATACGTGTCCTTGTCCGGTGCCTCGTCATTGATAAGCACCGAATTGTCTGGCAGCACTTTGCCCGCTGAACCCTCCTTCGTCTCGAAGTGCGCGATCTCCAGCACATGCTCTTGCAAGACCTTCCCGGCTTTTGCCGCCAATGCTTTCTCCATGTCCGGCAACTTGGCGCTCAATTCCTTTTCCCGCACTTCGATCTTGTCCTCCATCCCGCTCATCTCAGCTGTAAGCTTCTCACGTGCCGCCTTGGTCTCTTCATCTTGCAGCGTCATGTAAGGGCCTTTGAACTGGATGGAGCCCGGCACTTTGGGATTCGTCCGATCCGCTTCCAACTCCGTGTTATTGAAGAACGCGAAGAGCCCGTAGTAATCCTTCATCGTGAAGGGATCGTACTTGTGGTTATGGCACTGTGTGCATTCCAGCGTGGAACCGAGCCACACCGCACCGAGCGTGTTCACACGGTCCAAAACCTGATTCACACGCGTCTCCTCCGGATCACTGCCTGCCTCAACATTCGTAGGGGCTGAGCGATTGAAGCCAGTCGCGACCTTCTGCGCTTCCGTCGCGTTCGGCAGCAAGTCACCCGCAAGTTGCTCGATGGTGAACTGGGTGAACGGCATGTCTGCGTTCAACGCCTGGATCACCCAGTCGCGATACGGCCACAGGTCACGCAAATCATCACGCTGAAACCCGTGCGAATCCGCATAGCGCGCCAAGTCCAGCCATGGCCGCGCCCAACGCTCCCCGTATTGTGGTGATGCCAGCAACCGATCCACCAGCTTCTCATAAGCTTGCGGGCTTGTATCCGAGAGGAACGCTTTCACCTCTTCCGGCTTCGGCGGCAAGCCTGTCAGGTCCAAGGTCACGCGGCGGATGAGTGTCCCCTTGTCCGCTTCTGGCGATGGCTTCAGACCTTCTTCCTCCAACCGCGCGAGGATGAACCGGTCCACTTCATTCTTCGGCCACGACGCAAGCGAAACCTTGGGCAATGGTGCCTGCTTCGGTGGCACATAAGCCCAATGCTTGCCTTCCTTGAAATCCTCCGGCCACTTCGCGCCCGCATCGATCCATGCCCGGATCTTGGCCGTCTCTGCCTTGCGCAATGGTTCGCCGCGATTCGGCATCGCGTCCTCATGTCCCTTGGGCAAGGTAATACGCCGATACAGCTCACTCTCAGAAGCCTTCCCTGGAACAATCGCATTCCCTGTCAGCAAAGCCTCCCGCGAATCCACGCGTAGCTTTCCTTTTTGCAGCTCTGCCGCGTGACATTCGAAACACGCCCGCTGCAACACCCCATACACATCCCGGGCAAAGTCCACCTCTGCTGCCTGCGCGCTCGTACCACCCAACAATACACCTATCAGGAGCAGCGTGACTTTCTGTTTTAAAATCCTGTGCATGACGATACCTGACCAGACGCGCTGGCGCATCAAACGGGTTACACGGCTAATGAGTTTAGCATACGCCCACCGCCCGCCGCCAGCCATGAAGAAATGCACCGCCCCGATGTAAAATCCTGCGGCCAGCCTCCGCCAAGTCACCTCCCTCTCCCCTAACTTTTCACTCCCTGTCTCAATCTTCATGCCTACGACGATAACAGGGGGGGTAGGACATCCGCTGTCCATGGTCCCATTTTATTGAAAATATTTAAAACCGCCCC
>CAZRGY010000037.1:0-13461 GCA_964599715.1 uncultured Verrucomicrobiota bacterium
TTTGAGCCATTACTTCTGGAGACTTGATCTTGTTTGCCATAGCAGTATTCCTTCGTTGCTAACTACGCCCCTCATCGAAACTTGTGCCTCTCCGTCCGTTGGTGACCGCTCGCCGTTTATTGCAGTCTGCCAGTCAGGGGTGTTTTCTCTTATAAGATTTGGAAAGCCTCATATATTTCCCGCGAAAACTCGAAACTTCATCAGATGCTACCCGACCTGATCCTGCACGTAGAACTCCACCAGTTTATGTCTGGTATTCTGCAGCGTTTCGACCATAACTCTGCCTGCTCTCATCAGCAGATCATAACCAAAGTCATGGTTTTCCTCGGCCTTCTCAAGAAGCCCTGCAGCACCGAACGCGATGGCTTCAACCGGGTCCGTTGAGCGTGCACTGAACTGCCAGGTATAAGGGGGGTACAGCCAGGAGCAATCCAATGTGCCCCCACCGTGGATGATCTGCACTGTCGTCATTCCCGCCCGAGGCACAAATGTTTCCAAAGCGACACTTCCTTTGCTGATGACATAAAAGTGATCAGCCTGCTGTCCCTCCCGAAAGATGTCATGCCCCGGTCCGAATTGGACGAACGAAGCACACTCCACCCACAGGTGCAAGTAGTGCGGATTGAGAGCCTTGAAGAACGGATGGGCCAGAATGATACGAGTTACCGTGTCCCGCGAATCAATGTTTGCTGCATTCATGACAATCATCCTTTGAGTGCGGTCTGGACTTGGAGGGCCATAAGGACTTTGCGAGCAGCCTGTAATCGGTTGATGACCAAGCGGCTCACACGTTTCATCAACTCATAACCGAAATCATGGTTGTGTTCTGCGGTAACCAACAGGTGTGCCCCGTTGAGCATGACGACAGAGGAGGGCTCGATAGCGCGCGCTTGAAAGTGCCAGCCAAAGGGAGGAAAAAGCCAGGACCAGCCCAGGACATCTCCAGCGGTCAGTGTTTGCAGGAGCACCGTATTGCCCTGTTCTCTGGCCTCAAGTGCTATCCTGCCACTTTGTATCAAATAGAAATGGGCTGCAGGCTCCCCTTCGCGAAAAATTATGTCGCCCAAGCCAAATTGCACTTCTTTCGCTCCATCCACCAAAAGAGCCAGATATTCCGACTTCATTCCGTCAAAAAACGGATGCCTGGTGATTGTTTCATACCGAGTTTCCATACGCTTCTTAAAATTCCCGATTGGAACTTGGCTGGATTGCTTTCTATATTAGAGTCCCCAACACCTCTCTTCCATGCTCCCCACGATTTGCCTAGCATTCTCCGTTTCTTGTGAACAGCAGTCACCGTCGGGCACAAGGATGTGTTGATGCTCGATGGCTTGCCGTAGGGAATTACTGACAATCCAAGTCTGGTCGTTACTTTTTCGGGGGAATTTGCATAACTTGTTGAAGTCCAAAGAGTGGAGTGGGTGAAGGGAATCGAACCCTCGTCTCAGCCTTGGGAAGGCCACATTCTACCATTGAACCACACCCGCTTCCGGCTGACGGATGATTGGGTAGCAGCTTCCCTGCCTTCTGGCAATGCCCGTTTTTAAAGGAGCTGAACGTCACATCTGACCGAGTGCTTTTCCATTGTTAGACGGGTGGTCTGTGCCTATATACAGCGCACCCTATGCAACGTCTGCTCACACTCGCCACGAACCTGTTCCCCGTCTGGGTGGTGCTCGGTGGTGTGCTGGCGCTGGTGCATCCACCGCTGTTCACGTGGTTCAATAACGCGATGGTGGTGGTGGGTCTGGCAGTGATCATGTTGGGGATGGGCATCACGCTGACGTTTCAAGATTTCAGGGATGTGTTGAAGATGCCGCGACCGATCGCGCTCGGGTTCATCGCCCAATTCACCATCATGCCGTTCCTTGGTTGGAGCATCGGGAAGGTGCTTGCTCTGCCGACGCCGCTCGCAGTGGGATTGATTCTGGTCTCTTGTTGTCCGGGCGGAACGGCTTCCAACGTGGTGGCTTATCTGGCACGAGCGAATGTGGCGCTCTCTGTCTTGATGACGATGTGCTCCACATTTGGTGCGGTATTCATGACGCCACTGCTGACCGAGCGACTAGCGGGCACATTGGTGCCGGTGGATGCTTGGGGACTGTTCCTGAGCACGGTGCAAGTGGTGGTGCTGCCAGTAGTGCTGGGATTGCTGGCAAACCGTTACGCGCCCAATCTAGTAGCGACAGTGCAACCGATTGCACCCTTGGTATCAGTGATCACGATTGCCCTGATCTGCGCGAGTATCATCGGGCAAAGCGCGGATGCGGTGAAGGCTTCTGCTGGGCCACTCTTGCTGGCGGTGTTTTTACTGCACGCCTTTGGGTTTCTTTTCGGATACCTGGCGGCGAAGGTGTTTGGCTACGAGAAGCAGGTAGCCCGAACGGTTTCCATCGAGGTAGGCATGCAGAATTCCGGGCTGGGTGTGGTCTTGGCGACCAAGCATTTCCCCAGCGAACCTTTGACCGCTGTCCCGTGCGCCATCTCGAGTGTGTTCCATTCGGTCATCGGCAGTGTGCTCGCCGGTATCTGGCGCTGGCGTGGGAATTGAAGTTGGCCGTTTGACGGATTTGCTTACAAGATTTGGCCATGGACGTTTACGAACATAACCGCGATGCGTGGGATGCACGGGTGCGGGAAAAGAAGCGGCACACCTCGGTGGCCTCGGAAGAGGATTTTCGCAATCCCCTGCTCGCTTTGGATCGCATCGGCTGGCTGCCGCAACCGATCGCGGGCAAGCGGGTGCTATGTCTGGCGAGTGGTGGCGGACGTCAAGGACCGCTCTTTGCCGCCGTGGGTGCCATCACGACCGTGGTGGATATCAGTCCGGAGATGCTGAAGCAGGATGTGGAGGTGGCCAAGCAGCGTGGGTTAAAGCTGGATACGCTGGCGGCCTCGATGGATGACCTGTCGCAACTCAGCAGTGCATCCTTCGATGTGGTGGTGCAACCTGTAAGCACGTGTTATGTGCCGGATATCCGGAAGGTTTACAACGAAGTGGGACGCGTCTTGAAACCGGGCGGCATGTACATGAGCAAGCACAAGCAGCCATTGAATCTGCAGGCGACGCTGAAGCCATCGCCCTACGGCTATGTGGTGCAGGAAGAGTATTATCGGCAAGGGCCGCTGCCGGAGACGGCACCGAGTGTTCATCGCGAGGCTGGCACGTTGGAGTTCGTGCATCGTTGGGGCGATATGCTGGGCGGATTGTGCCGCGCGGGTTTTCTCATCGAGGATGTGATCGAGCCGCGCTATACGGAGAAGGACGCACCGAATGGCAGTTTTGGTCATCGCTCAGGTTTCATCCCGCCCTATATCGAGATCAAGGCGCGACGACTGGAAACCAAGGTGGAGGATGGACCGAAATTGTGGACGCCTCAGATGGGCTTGGACAGTCTCCGCAACTTGTGAGGACAGGATAGCTGTCGCTCAGTTGATCCGCGGATCACGGACGAAAGGATTGTTCGGTTGCCCGTTGTTTTGCGGCACCACGATGACCGGCGGTGGGGTGATCACCTGCTGGATGAAGTAATCTGGATAGAACGGTCGCAAGGCCTCTTGCACGGCGGCATCAGCAGCGCGCATGGAAGCCTCGGCTTTCAAGCGCTCAGTCTCGGCGGCTTGCAGCTGTAGATTTTCCTCCACCTGCGCTTTGCGCCGTTCCTCGGCAAGCTTGGCATATTCCACCGCGAGCTTCGCGCGCTGGGCAGCCGCCTTCTTTTCTGCCTCCGCTTTGGCGGCTTGTTGGGCGCGGTAATTTTGCTCGGCCAATTGCACCTGCCGGTCGATCTCGTTCTGCGCGGCCAGGGCCGAATCGCGATTCAACCCGAGATGCAGCAGGACACCGGGATGAAGTTCATCCAGATCATACGCCAGCGGACGGCCACTGCCGGAACGGAAGACAAAGCGACGGCCGAACTGTGAACGGAACTCGGCATCCGTAGCGAGCGGATTGCCGCCGGGCGCCATCAGTTTCGGAAAGGTATAAGTCTTCTGCTCTTTGCCTGCCGGATTGAGGCTGGTGGTTACAGTCGGTGCGGGCACTTCGGATCTTAATTGATTGAGGTCCGCGGTTTTCTTCGCTTCCGCAGCCAGTGCCTGAGCTTCCAAGGCCCGCTTGGCTTCATAGGCCTCCACCTTCAGTTGGGCTGTGGCGAGTTCATTCGTAGCAGCGGCAAGTTGCTCCTGCAACTTGGCGGTCTGTTCTGCCGCGGCCGCTTTCTGGGCAGCATGCGCTGCTTCCTGTTGTTGCTGCTGAGCGGCCAGACGTTGCTCCAAGGCGGCGCGTTCCGTCTGCCAAGTAGATTCAAACTTTTGCTGACGCAGCAGGAGTGTGCCCATGCCGGCGACCAGCAATACGACGATGATGATGGTTGACTTGCTGCCCATGAGATAATGCTACTCGCGACCCACGAATGCCGGAGCACACGCAGACCACCGGAATAAGTTCCCCCCGTAAAGGACGACTGTCAACCAACAGTACCACCCGATCGCTTCGGGCTCAGGACCGTTCCCAATGTCCATCATCATGGTGAACCACGACTTGGACGCCGGAAAGGTAGTTACGAATGCAGAATAGAAGCGCGCTGGTGCGGTTGGGGAAGGTCATCGCCTCCCCTTCATCTGGCACCCATTTCCCCAGTCCACCGAGGAACTGATCGGTGATTTCCTGTCGAACGAGTATTTTCACAGCATATTCTCCTGGCACCCTTGCTCTTTTAAGAGAAGTGCCCCGGCGCGGCGGGCGCCGCCACCGGGGCTATCGCCAAGGAGACACACTTGTGAGATTAGCGTAAAGCGTGCCAACCTCATTGTTTTCCAAATCTGAAAGACCCTATTTCCCGGCGAGAACAGCGGTGAGAAAACTAGGTAGCAATGGCCTTTAGTTAAAACTCATGTACATCGTCCGCATGCTCAGCAGGATGATGAGGATGCCGACCGTAATCATAAGTTTCTTGGCTGGAATATGTTTCACCATGTAAGCAGCGAACGGAGCCGCCACCACGCCACCGATGATCAAGCCCAAAATCACCGTCAGATGGGTGATTTTCAGGAACGCGAAGAAAGTGGCCGCCTGCGCGATAGTAACAAAAAATTCTGCCGTATTCACCGAACCGATGGCGGTGCGAGGCTCACGACCACCTGCGAGCAGGGTCGAGGTGACAATCGGCCCCCATCCACCACCGCCGATAGCGTCCAAGAATGCACCAAAGAATCCCAAAGCTGAGACATGGTGATGCTTTTCTTCCTTATGCACCGGACGGCGAAACGCCTTCTTGATGATGACGATTCCCATGATGAGCAGGTAAGCCGCGATGTAGGGCTTGATCTTCTCACCATCGATATTCGTGAGCACGTAAGCGCCCAAGATACCACCCAAGACACCGGGAAACACCAGGCGATAGAACAGTTTCTTGTCCACGTTTCCCAACTTGATGTGCGCCGCGCCGGAAATACCTGTCGTGAAAACTTCCGAGGCCTTCACACTAGCCGCCGCCATCGCCGGAAGGATGCCGATGCTGAGTAGAAAGGTATTGCAACTGATGCCGTAGGCCATGCCCAAGGCACCGTCAATCGTCTGCGCGATCAAGCCGACCAGCGCGCAAAGTAAGAGCCTTTCCACAGTGTTGGTTCGTTAAGTTGGATCGGGAATTGGTTCTATGCGGCGGATCCGGGACCGTTACAGATTCGCGCCATAGGAGATGAAGCGACGGTACTCCGCCAGCACCGAGAGCATGGCGGCCAAGTGAGCATTCTCCTGCAGATATTGTGGCGTGTTGTGCGGTGTCTCGAAGATGACTTCAAACGGTTTGGTCTTCTGGCTGGTCGGCGCACTCAAGATGCCGGAGTACCCTTCCTTGATGATGCCTGACTTGGCGCGAAACCCGTCGATGATGCCATCATGGTTACGCGGCAGATACTCTTCCGCCGCACGCAAAGCCGGCTCCAGCAGATGCTTGGTCAGCGTGGCTCCGCCGGCAAAACCATACAGGCCGTGGCTCGTGTCATCCGAGTGCAGCGAGATGAGCCCATGGAAATTACGGGTCCGCAATTCATTCTCCAGCCACTGCACTTCTGGTTCGGTGCTGCCCTGCCAGAACGCCCGGTTCAGGTCGTTGCCATTACGAGACTCCCGCACTTCTTGCTCGAAACCGAAAGGATTGCACACCGGATAAACCATCAGGCAATAGCCTTGGGCGAGTTGCGGATTCTGCTCCAGCAATTGCAACAACTTCACCGCAGCATAAGCACCCGCCGGCTCATCTCCATGGATTCCCGCGAAGATGCCGATACGGATCGGGGCATCACCGCCTTGCGGACCGAGATGCAGATAACCCGGTAGCACTGGCGCAACCCCTGCCCCACTAGCCAGCAATGGACCGTTGATATCCAAGAGGCTGGAGGATTTGCGCGTCAGCTCATCCAAGGGCGCGATCAGCTTGGCCACAGAACGCCGCGTAGACGGACTCATCATGCGGGAACCGTTCAGCGAAAAGCTTCGGTCCGAGGCCGCGTGGCCTCCTGCTCCATGATTTGTTTGTCCGCTCAGTTTCATTGCGGGCACACTAAACCGATTAATCTACATAAAGTCAATAGAGTTATTTATTAATACATAACTATCTGAATTGCAACACACTGCGATTCAACCTAAACAAAACTTGATAAAATTGATAGGGTTTTGATTATATTGAGATATGAAACTGTCACTACGAGGGGAATACGCCCTGCGGGCCTTGGTGGTCCTCGGGCTGAACTATGGGGAGACTGTGCTCCCGATTCAGGTCATCTCGGAGCGGCAGAACATCCCCAAGCGTTTCCTTGAGCAAATCCTGAATGACTTGCGGACGCTGGGCATCGTAGAGAGCAAGCGCGGCGTCGCGGGCGGCTATCGGCTGCGACTGGCCCCAGAACAGGTGACGCTCGCTACGGTCATCCGCCATCTGGAAGGGCCACTGGCCCCGGTCGGCTGTGTGAGTGAAAAATTCTACACCCCCTGTACCTGCCCGGATGAAAGCAAATGCGGCATCCGCAGCGTGATGAAAGAAGTGCGCGAGGCGATTGTGAAGATCTTGGAGGGCGTGACCGTGGCCCATCTCTGCGATCGCGTGAAACACCTGCAAGGGACCGATCACCCCATCTCGGATTACATCATCTAGGCGGAATCAACACCGGGAACTCAACACGCAAAATATAGGTTTTCGCGGCGGTTTAACGGTTACAATCGCCCGCCTGCCTCAGTTTTGGGTTTCATTTTCCGCAAGTCCCCGATACTCTCACGTTTACCCTGAACGGCACAACGGCCCGAGGGCTATCTCATCATGAAAGCTAAGAAAGCGGTGTCGTCGAACCGGAAGGGCATTCTCGCCGGCGGCAATTGGATCATCGACCAGGTCAAACTCATTGACGTTTACCCCCAGCGGGAGCAGCTCGCCAATATCCACAGCCAATACGAGGGCACGGGCGGCGCGCCTTACAACGTCCTGCTGGACATCGCCCTGCTCGGGGCCAAATTCCCGCTGCAAGCTGCCGGTCTGGTGGGTAAAGATGCCTTGGGGACGCAAATCCTGGACCATTGCAAAAAGCACAAGATCGATACCAAGTTTCTGAAAGCTGCGCCCAACTCCACCACTTCCTACACGGACGTGATGACGGAGTTGAACGGTCGGCGCCGCACTTTCTTCCATAACCGGGGGGCGAATGCCCTGTGGGATGGCAAAGACCTCAATTTCTCCAAAACCAAGGCAAAGATTTTCCATCTCGGCTACCTGCTCTTGCTGGATGCGATGGATGCGCCGGACAAGAAGTATGGCACCCGGGCGGCTGCCCTGCTCGCGGCCGCGCAAGAGGCCGGACTCAAGACCAGTGTGGATGTGGTGAGTGAAGACAGTGACCGCTTCACCAAGATCGTCACCCCGGCCTTGAAATATACGGACTACTGCATCTTGAACGAGATCGAGGCAGGCAAGACCACCGGCTTCAAGATCCGGCAGGATGATGGCTCACTGGATACGGTTTCCCTGCGGCACTCGGCGGGTGCCCTGCTCCAGCTTGGCGTGCGGGAAGTCGTGGTGATCCATTTCCCGGAAGGCGGCTTTGCCCGCACCCGGGACGGCAAAGATTACTGGCAACCTTCGCTCAAGCTGCCCGAGAAATATATCGCCGGGACGGCCGGAGCCGGTGATGCCTTCTGCGCCGGTGTCCTCTACGGCTTGCACGAAGATCTGGATCTCAAGGAATGCCTCTTCCACGGCGTTTGCGCCGCGGCGGCATCACTATCCGATCCGACTTGCACCGCCGGCATGAAGCCGCTGAGCACGACCTTGGGTCTCGCCAAGAAATACCGCGTGCGTCCGCCGATCGAACCGGAGTTCTAAGCAACTCGGGATCGCAATTTCAAGAAGGCCGCATCGTGGGGTGCGGCCTTTTTTGCGTTCAGTGCAGCCCTTTCTGCGGCTTGCTTTCCCGTCGGAGTAGCAGCATTTTTACTACAATAGATGGCCGTCAAAAAACAGATCAAACCGCGGTTCGAGCATCCGGACAATTTCTTGTTCGAGGCGGCTATCGGCTGGTCTATGCTGGGCAATTCGCGGGAGGCGGTAAATGAGTTGCACTCGCTGACTCCGGCGGGACGCGACCAGCCTGAGGTGCTGGAGCTGCTCTGGCAATTGCACGCAGAGCTGAACGAATGGCCGGAATCACTCGCGGTCGCCGAGCGGTTGATCGAGATCGCGCCGAAGGATTCCTTCGGGTGGGTACATCGGGCTTACAGTTTGCGTCGCTCACCAGATGGTGGACTGGAAAAAGCGTGGCACGTTTTGCGACCCGCCGCCGACCTGTTCCCCGGCGAGAAGATCATCCCCTACAACCTCGCATGTTATGCGGCGCAAATGGAGCGGCTGGATGAAGCCTGGTCCTGGTTGCAACGGGCGATGGACGCCGCCGGAGATGTGCGCAGCATCAAGGCGATGGCAATTGTGGACGACGACCTCAAGCCGCTTTGGGACCGGATCGCAGCCCTCTAAGAAATCTGCCCGGCTATTTCTTTGCGGGAGTTTTCTTTTTCGTGAAGGTGATGACGTGCTGCCAGGGCAGCTCTGAATGTGTGCTCGTCCACTCCAGCTCCGGATGTACCAGCGCCTCTTTCTTGATCTGCACCACGGACATCTTGTGCGCTTCATAGATGGGGACTGATTTGTCCTCCGCCTTGAACTCCACCCAGACAAGCCGGCCACCGGGCTTCAAGGCCTTCACCATGTTCACCGTCATCTCATAGGGATAGGTGAACTCGTGATAGACATCCACCATCACGATGAGGTCCAACGTGCTGGCGGGCAGCTTGGGGTCTTGCTCGTTGCCCAAGGTGTAAACCACGTTCGTGTAATTGTGCTTCTGCATGTTGGCCCGGATGATATCGAGCATCTCTTGCTGAATCTCTTGGGCGTAAACGGTGCCCTTGGGGCCCACTGCTGCTGCTATGCGACGGGAGATGTAGCCGGTGCCCGCCCCGATATCTGCCGCCTTCTCGCCCGGCTTGAGCGCCAGCAATTGGATCATCTTGCTGGTGTCCTCTTCCTGTTCGCGGTCCGGACGTTCCAGCCATTTCACCGTCTCGTTACCGGAGACGACATGGGCGATCTCGCGGTCCATGTAATAGCGTCCGGTGCCACCAGGCACCATGCGATGACGCTGCTCGTAGCGTTTGGTTTCAACGTCCGGTTTTTCCTGGGCGCAGACAGGCGAAAGCATCGCCGCAAAAGCCAAAAGACAGATCAGGTAGCGCATGTTGAAACGCTACGCCATTTCTGGATGAGGGCAAGTGCGGGAATGCCGTTTATCAACTGCCCGGAAAAACGGCATTGCCAAAGCGGGGCCAGCGGTGGAAGGTCCGGCACATGGCCAGCGTTGCACGAGACATCAATTTCTTCAAACAGACCTTCTTCTTGAAGGTAGTGATCACGGCATTGCTGGCCAGCAGTTATCTGCTCAACCCCGCAACGGCAAAGGCACAGACCGCACCAGCTCAACCAGAGATCACTCCGGTGCCGGTGGAAACAAAAGCGGCAGAACCCGCGAGTGAGCCGACGGAGAATAAAGAGCCAGCGCCTGAGAATGATGGTTCCATCAAGCTATTGGGCGATGGCGGGATGGAGAACTTCTATACTTGGATCGAGGGCGCAGGCGTGTTCATCGATCCCAAGGGCATCTTCACACTGCAAGACGGGATTCTCCGCATCACCGGAGAGCGAACGGGTTACCTGGCCACGCGCAAGGAGCATTCGGATTTTCATCTGGTGGCAGAATACAAATGGGGGCAGATGACCACAGCTCACCCTAATAAGATCGGCAGCAGCGGGTTGTTCATCCACGGCACTGGCGAAGACAAGGAGTGGATGCGCGGTTTCGAATGTCAGCTCGCGACGAATCGTTCTGGCAATCTGGTCATCCACGGCGGCGCCAAGTGCAAGATAGGCACCAACAGTTTCTCCCGCACTTGGACCGAGATCAACAAATCGCCGGCGGCGAAAGAACTCGCCGCGGGTGAATGGAACACGATGGAGGTCTTCGCCGTAGGCGACAAACTGCGCGTGCTGGTGAATGGCAAGCAAGCCATGGAAGCCACCGATCTCCTGCCGAATCGCGGCAAGATCTACCTGCAATCCAACGGGGCAGAAATTTTCTTCCGGCGACTGGACCTCTATCCATTGGAGAAGATGCCCGAGGCTCCGGCCGAGGAAGTCTCCAAGACGGCCGCCAAGTGATCGACCTTCAGTAGATCACTTCAAAGAGCGCGCTGTAATCATCCGTCCAGAGGCGGGTGCTCTCCGTCTTCATGATCTCCTCATCGTCATAGTCGTAAGCCATGCTTTGGATCGCGCTTTTATTGAGCAAGGCTTGGTTCTGGCTGACGAGTATCCAGGTGGAGGCATAGTACCACCATTTATCCATGCGCTCGTCATCTTCATCTGGATCATCATCTACGGTAACGGTATTCCAGCCCATGTTCTCCGCCAGCTTCAGCACGACCGGGCGCAAGTCCAGATACCGGTTTGAGACGTGGACCACGATCACTCCATCCGGCTTGAGCAACTGGCGATAGATATCAAAGGCTTCCTTCGTGAGCAGATGCACGGGGATGGCATCGCTGCTGAAGGCATCGAGGGCGATGATGTCCAGCTTCTGGCTGTCTTCCTTGTAATCGCCGCGCTCCAGTTCTTTTTCCATGGAGAGACGGGCATCACCCAACGCGATCTCGATGTCGTAATCGGAATCCCTCATGTAGGTGAAATAATTCGTGGCGAACTCGACCACGATGGGGTTGATCTCGTAGATGCGGAGATAATCCCCGGGCCGGCCATAAACGGACATGGAACCGGTGCCGAGACCGACGAGGCCGATGCGGCGGTTTTGCTCACGCGGGAAATGCAGGAGCGCGAGACCGATGCCGGACTTCTCGCTGTAATAGGAAGTCGCCCACTTGGCGGCGAGTTCCTCGGTGAATTGCAAGCCATGGGTGATCTTGCCGTGTTGCAGCAACCGGTAATGGTGATTGGGCTCGTCCTTGTAATAATCGAACACGGTCAACGCACCATAGAAATTGCGCTGGGTATGCGAGGCGGATTGCAGGTCATTCCGGATCTCGGCCACCAGCCCGGCTGAGGTGAAAAAGATCAGCCCCAAGCCGGTGCCGAGACTGAAATCAAAGAGCACCCGTCGTTGGTAACGATGGCGGTCATGCCAGACAGCCAGCAGAAAGACGAGCGGAGCCGCCACAATGGTGAGATGGAATTCGTAGTAGTGGGTGAAGATCAGCGGAGCAATGAGTGCCACAAAGATACCGCCCACGGCACCACCCGCCGAGATCATCAGGAAGAAAGCCGTAAGGTGTTTGGGACTGGGGCGCAAGCGATACAGCTCCCCATGGCAGGCCATGCAACTGAAGAACAATGCTCCGCAGTAGAGCGCCGTCTCCTTTTTCATGGAGAACTCTTTCAGGGCGGCGAAGAATTTGGTGATAAATGAGATGGATTCCAGCTTGGCCGGGACTTTGGGTTCCAGCATGGCCAGCATCAGCACGACACCGCTGAGCAGCATCAAGATTCCGAAGACCCGGCGCAGATACCAGCGGGGATTGTCAAAGGCGATGATGAAGGTGAGCAGATAGAGGCACAAAGGCAGGACCCAGAGAAACGGGATCACCGCGACGTCCTGACAAAGCTTGTTCGTGGTGGCGAGCAGGCTGGCCGAGGCACAGGCTGGCAACAACAGCCAGAGCAACCGGCGAAAGGGGCTGATGACTTCAGGCGTCTCTGCTTCCAGCTTTTGTTCCTCAGCGACAACGCCGGTATCCGAAAGTTTGCGTAACCGCCAAGCGCACCAACCGCAGCCAGCCGCGAACACAACCAAACCGAAAGACCAGAGATGTGCCTGCGTCACTCGCGTGATGGCGGGCTCAACGATAAAAGGATACGAGACGAGAGCGAGCAGCGAGCCAGCATTTGAAAGCGCATAGAGCCGATATGGCGAGGTACCGGGATGCGTGAGGCTGAACCAGCGTTGCATCAGCGGACCAGTCGTGGAGAGCACGAAGTACGGCAAGCCCACGGTCATGGCGAGCAACTGGATGATGCCCAAGGTGGGATCCGCCCCGCCCTCTGGCCGCCAGCGGTCCGAGGGGATGATGGGCAAGAGCACCAGTGACAGGACCAGCAGAACTGCATGAACGGTGACTTGCTTGCGGATGGGGAGTCGCCCAATGAAGTGGGCGTAGGCATACCCGCCGAGCAGGAGCAACTGGAAGAAGAGCATGCAGGCGCTCCAGACGCCCGGACCACCACCGAACCAAGGGAGGATGTATTTACCGATCAACGGCTGGACCTGAAACAGGAGGAACGCCCCGGTAAATATCGTGAACGCGTAGGCCAGCATGGGATTAGTTTCGCGAGACGCTAGCGGGGGGGATTGGGAGGCGTCAATGGAATTAGGCGGTCAGCAAATACATATAAATGCCAAATGACGAAATCCGAATGACGAAGGAATGAGCAATGTTCCAATGGGAATACAGTCCAGATACCTTATTGGATGGATTAGTCTAGGATAGAGGATTTCCTCATAGTCTCCGCCGACTCAGTTACCGCATTCTTCAAGTTCGTAAGAGAGCTTATATTCCGCACCCAAGCCATATAGTTCCCGAAAAATAAGACCGATGGTCAAAGCCAGTGCGTCCTGTCTGGGCGCCGTCAGGTTGATGGTGACGTAAAGGTCGAAATCCCAAGCAACAATCTCAAATGAACCAAGCGCTGCGAGGTGCTTTTTCAACTGTGATGGTTCAGGTGCCTCAGCAAACGGCCAGTCCATGTTGATCTGGCCACCTAAATACTGCAGCCAGTGTTCACCATCGTTTGCCTCAAAAGTGACCCAACAGGCGCCGTTAGATGGACACCCGGCAAACTTCTCCAGACC
>CAZRGY010000037.1:13561-15768 GCA_964599715.1 uncultured Verrucomicrobiota bacterium
GCATCCCGGCCAACGGACCAGCCGAGGCCGTAAGTGGTGGATTTGCCATCGGAGGTCTTTTGCGGGGTGAAGAGCAGCTTGAGCGAACTGGCTTTCAGGAAGCCCGGTTTGAGGAGCGCATTGCCGAACCGGACGAGGTCCTCCGGCGTGGAGAGATAGCCGCCGCCTGCCCACTTGTAGCTTTGGTCCACCTCAGGCGCGAGGGTGTATTTGCCGAGCAGATCGTTGGCGTAAAACTTCGTGCAATCGGGATCGACGGTGCCCTTGATGTCGGCACGGGTGTGTTTGAGACCGAGCGGCCGGATGACGTTCTCATCCATGTAGGTCACGAAATCCTGTTGTAGGGCGGATTCCATGGCGGCGCTGAGGAGGGTCCAACCGTAGGTGGTGTAGTGGTATTTCGTGCCGGGGAGAGCAACGACGGGATCCTTCTGAAAAATGACGAGCGCCGAGTGGGAGTTGGTGTAGGGCTGGTTGCGGCGGCTTTCCAGGCCGCGGTAATGACGGATGCCGGAGAGGTGACCGCCAAGCATGCGGGTGGTGATGGGCGCGCCTTTGTCCGGGAAATCGGGAACGTATTTCTGGATGGGGGCGTCGAGATCGATCTGACCGCGCTCAACCATGAGGGCAAGGCCGACGGAGGTGAGGGATTTTGAGATGCTGCCGATGCGGAACTTAGTGGTGTTGGTGACTGGCTTTTTCGCGTCCAGGTCCATGTAGCCGAAGCCTTCGGACCAGACGAGCTTACCATCGATAGCCACGGCCAAGGAGACGCCCGGGGCTTTGGGGGCGAGTTCCTTTAAGATGATCGCGCGGGCTTGCGCGATGGCGTTGGTGAGCGAGGCTTCCGCAGCGGATAGCTGACCACACAGGGTCGATACCAGCAGGACGAGCCAAACGGTAAGGGCACAAGGCAAAAGCCGCTGAGCTTTCGGGGTCATCACCATGTTTGTAGGTGAAACATGGGGCGTAGGCAACTGGTAGCGCTCTGGTTATCGTTTTAGCTTCAATATCCGAAACCCATCAGGATCCGTCTCCAGCTTGGAAATATCACTGGCGGAAAGTCGACGAAGCACTTGCTGTCCCCTCACCACCTCAATCACCCGGCGCTTTTCCACGGGAGTGGACCAGCCCACTTTTAGGACTCCGAACAAGTATGGCGTGCAGTAACGTGAACCGATGGGCACATCAAAAGAGACACGCCCATCAGGCGGCACAGGGAGGTCGGGCTGTTCCTCACGGTCAGTGATACGGATCGCATAGTCACCGGGCACAGTGGCAATGAGGTGTATCTTCTGCGGTGGAACCGTGTGCATCGGGCCACAATGTATCGCACAACCAGGCGAAACCAAGGCGACACACAAGGCGATGATGATGTAAGGGAGGTATTTCATGCGGTGCCTTGTTTTTGCGGGGGGGTCAGTTCCATCAATTTGCGGATGAAAAGCAAGAAGGCAATGGAGGGCAAGCTGATCGCGAGAGTGATGGTGGCTGCGACCACGTAGGGATGAATGTCCACACGGTCTTCCCAATTACCGCAGGCGAAGTATAGCCAAGATTTCACATGGCAGAGCCCGTATTCGCCGTCTCCGATGCGCACCGTCCAACGAAAAGAGTTGTAAATCACATAGAGCATCGCCCAGAGAAACACGACGGAGGTGAACAAGAATATTGCAGCCAGAGTGCGTCGGTTCGGTTTCATGGCGATGGGCGGACTGGTGATTTAAGAAGATAATCTAAAGAGACTGGTCTGGCGATTGGAAATTCCCGGGTTCAGGGCCTCCTCTCCCCGGCCCTCTCCTCCATCTATTGATGGAGGAGAGGGAGACGGCTTGCGAGAGTTTTTACCAAGCCGGGATGTTGCGTTATGTAACGGGTGGTAAAAATGGACGCAACCACGTTGTGGTAGAATGGAGGAAAGGGGCAGTTGACCCAACGTAGTCCCGCACGGCGCGGGACAATGTTGGGCTTTGGGACGGTGCCCCGGTTGGGGCACGGGAGGCAAGAGTAGGAGGTGGGCTTACAGCCCTTGGTGCTACTTGATGACCGTTACCTAGGCCGCCCCGACTGAAGCCGGGGTGAATTGGCCCTCGGATAGGTGGCGTGGATAACGCAATGTCAGGGACTGACTACTTTTTCCTTTTACTGTGTCAGCGGGTTTTCGGTGGCGATGGTGGGAGTGGCTGTTGTTCTGAGATCCTTCGTTT
>CAZRGY010000038.1:0-15740 GCA_964599715.1 uncultured Verrucomicrobiota bacterium
CATGGCCCCGACCATCATCCGACCGGGTATCCAGTTTGACCGCTTCAAGGCCGATATCCGCCCACCGGAAGTCCCCGCCAAGAAAATCTTGGTGGCCAGCAAGCTGCATAAAGGCAGCGGTGTGCTGACGGTGCTGGAGGCATTCAAAGAACTCTACGCTGCCGATCCAGAAACCAAACTGACCATTTGCGGCAATGGTGAGTCTGAATACGTGGCGCAGCTCAAATCCTTCACTACGCGAAACAATTTACCCGTGGTGTTTGATGCGTCCGTAGATCAGGCGGTGGAATTGCCGCGGCTGTATCGCTCCCATGATTTTTACATCCACTGCGCGGAATGGGCGGAACCTTTTAGCACCACCCCGCTGGAAGCGATGGCCGCCGGCATGATGGTGCTCTCGACCGGTTACGGCGGTGTGGGCGAGCTGTTGCAGCACGGGGTGAACTCCCTGCTCTACACCGCAGCCAATGTGCTGGATCTGGCACAACGCGTCCAATACCTGCAAAACGAGCCGGCCATGCGCATCCAGATGGCCACGACCGGACAACAGGATGTGAAGGAAAATTATACGACCACCGCCATGGTGGACCGGATGGAGCAGTTTTTGTTGAAAGCGGCGAAGGGGTGATTCACATCAAGAGTGCCGAAAGGTGGATTGATCTGGGCTGAGGGCAAGCCCCAAGACCTGTTTCCGCTATCCTGAAAGCAAAAATTCAGAGTTTTCAGCAAGCGGCTTCATGCCTCAGCGGTAATTCTTAGGAGGTTACCACCATCGAGTCAGGAAAATTTCTTTCACTTTATTCATACAGATTTCCCAGCAGTGGTGTCTATCTGATGAAAGCGTGAATCCTGAGATTGAACATGGCGGGCGTTGGTGTGTGGCTTGGTATGACCGGCTGGCGGCAAATCTGCTGCTCTACGGGCGCTCGCTCGGGCTGACGCATAGTGAGGCGGAGGATGTGTTGCAGGACACGTTTGCCGCCCTGTTGAAGCTGAAGGAATCCCCTGCCCAGCCACAGCATTACATCCTCCGGGCCTATCGGAACCGGTCCCTGAACTACCGGCGGAACTGGTGGCGGCGCTTGAAGGCCGAATGTGAATCGGCGCAGTGGTTTGAACCGAGCGCGGCGGAGAATCCGGCCGAAGCAGCAGCCATGCGCTGCTTGGCAAGCCTGCCTGTAGAACAGCGCGAGGTGATTGTGCTAAAGATATGGCAGAGAATGACTTTTGAAGAGATCGGCCAGATGCTGGAGCTCTCCCCCAACACCGCAGCAGGACGGTTCCGCTATGGGGTGGAGAAGTTGCGGCAGGCCATGAATGAACACGGAGAAGAGTATGAAAACATCACTATTGAAGCGGTTATCGGCTTGGAAGCCACGGCCGGTGAACCCAGCGATACGCGAGCGGCTCTTTGAGCAGACTCAGCGGGCAGAAGGCCCGTGGGTATCCAGCGGTCTGCTGCGGGCCTTGACGCCCTTGATGGCGAGCTTTGCCTTGGTTTTGGCCGTGCTGCAGGAGGCCCCAGCCCTCACGAAACCGCATCTGCCGGAAATGGATGTGACCATGCTGGCCTACACAAACCCGGCCAGCATACGGCTGCTTTCCCAGATAAAGCCCAGCACCTTGGAGTGGAACCGCCTGGCGATGGCCACTTTAGCATCGACAAATCCGGTCCGTTCCTTCTCAAGTAACGGCTCATTTTTGGCACTGTCCACAAACATTTTTGTCCGTTAACGAATGAGTCGTAACAAGTCTGCTGCAGCCAATGAGGCGAATAGCACCGGCGCAAACGCCGGCAAGCCCGTTGAGACTGATAAGAAAGCCGGGAAAACTCCGCCGGCGAAGCAAGTCATCCCCCCACCTCCCCCGCTCTTTCGCAAGATCGACTGGATCAGCTTCGGGCTGACGATGTTGATCGTGATGCTGGGTTACCTGTGGACGCTGGCACCGGATGTGACGCTGGAGGATTCCGGCGAACTGGCGGTAGGCTCCTTCTATGCGGGTGTGCCTCATCCACCCGGTTACCCGGTATGGACGCTTTACACCTGGCTCTTCACCGTACTGGTGCCGATCTCAAACATCGCCTGGCGCGTGGCCTTGTCATCCGCCGTGGCGAGCGCGATCTCCTGTGGACTCATCGCCCTGCTGGTCTCTCGCGGCAGCAGCATGATGATCGAAGGCATCGCCTCGCTTAAAGCGTTGGAGAAGAAGTGGGAGAACGCACTCTGCATCGTGTCGGGCTTCGTCTCAGGAATGTTGATGGGCTTCAACGGATTCATGTGGAGCCAATCGGTGATCGTGGAGGTTTATACTCTCAGTGTGCTTTCCTTGATGGGTGTGCTGTGCTGCCTCCTCCGCTGGATTTATGCGCCGCACCAGCGGAAGTATCTGTACTGGACGATGTTCCTCTTCGGCATCTGTTTCACAAACCATCAGACTCTGCTGGTCGCCGCCATGGGTATCCAAGTGGGCATCATGGCAGCGAACCGCAAGCTGGGACGCGACATGATGCTGGCAAACTGCCTCTTCTACTTCATCGGGCTCGTGTTGAAGTCCAAGGGGATGATCACGACCTTTGACAGTGTAGGCGGTCAGATGAACGTGATGTTCATCATCTTCAATATGGTAGGCATCGCCTCCATGCTGGCACTGGCGTGGGGGTATTTCACCACAGAATCTCTACTGACGGAGTGGAAACCCGTTGTAATCAGCGGTGTCTGCTGGGTTGCGGGAGCGGCTTTTTACCTCTACATGCCGCTGGCATCGATGACGAACCCTCCCATGAACTGGGGCTACCCCCGAACGGTGGAAGGTTTCAAACACGCGTTGACGCGCGGCCAGTATGAGAAGGCCAATCCGTCCAACTTCATCAAAGACCCGGTGCGTTTCGCCAAGCAGATCTGGCGCTACGGCGCCGGTGCAGTGGAAGAATTCAATCTGGTTTACCTGGCCATCGCTGTCATCCCGTTCTTTTTCCTGATGCAGATGCAGCACCGGGAGCGGGCCTGGATATTGGGACTGGGCGCGATCTACTTATGTCTGGCCTTCATCCTGCTCATCTTGTTGAACCCGCAACCGGACAAGCAGAGTCTTAACCTGAACAAAGTATTCTTCACATCGTCACACGTGATGCTCGCGATGGGCATCGGCTACGGCATCGCCTTGGGCAGTGCCTGGCTCATGCTGAACTATGAGGAATATCGGCGCTGGGCCCTGATGGCTGGTGGAGCCGCCCTCTCCATCGCATTGTGGGTGTTGCTGGTGGTGTATGAAACGGACAGCGGTCCGGTGACTGGCGAGACGCCATTCTACCGCTTCGGCATCGAGCCAAGCTTTGATCCGCTGGTGCGATTCACCGCACTTTTCAGCGTGGTGTTGGCCGTACTCTTCGTCGGGGTGATCGCGATGTCCAAACAGAAATTCCCAATTGTGCCGATGCTGGCGCTGTTCGCGGTTATGCCGGTGAAGTCCGTCCTATCCCACTGGGAAGGCAATGAGCAGCGCGGACATCTGTTCGGCTACTGGTTCGGACATGACATGTTCAAACCCCCGTTCGATATCTATCCCGAGATGGCGAAGGACGCGGTGTTGTTCGGCGGTACTGACCCGGGACGTTTCAACCCCACATACATGATCTTCTGCGAAAGCTTCACGCCTCCCTCCAAGAAGCGGGATCCGGACTTTGACCGCCGCGATGTCTATCTCATCACGCAGAACGCCCTCGCGGATGGCACTTACCTGAGCTACATCCGGGCTCATTATTTCCGCAGCGCACAGGAAGATCCACCCTTCTTCCAGGAACTGGTAAAGATAGGTCCTTTGAAGACGCTGGCGAAACCTCTGGATGCTTTTTTCACCAGTTTAGGCGCAAAGATTGAAGCTCGCCGACGGGCTGAAGGAGTTTATCCGGCCAAGGAAATCTACACGCCTTCCTTGCAGGATTCACAAGCGGCCTTTGATGAATACATCCAAGACGCCATCAAACGCATGAACGCCGGCCAATTGCAGCCGGGTGAAGATGTGCGTCAGGAAGGCAACCGTGTGTCCGTCAGCGGACAACTCTCCGTGATGGCCATCAACGGCCTGCTGACCAAGGTCATCTTCGACCGGAATCCGGACCATGAATTCTACGTGGAAGAAAGCTTCCCGTTGCCGTGGATGTATCCGTATCAGACACCGTTCGGTATCATCATGAAGATCAACCGCGAACCAGTAAAAGAGTTCACGGATGACATCATCAAGAAGGATCACGAGTTCTGGGCCAAGTATTCAGAACGGCTGACCGGCAACTGGGTGACCTACGATACCAGCGTGCAGGAAATCTGTGACTTCGCCGAGCGGGTCTATCTGCGGAGCAACTTCGAAGGCTTCACGGGCGACCGCAAATTCGTCCGCGATGACAACGGCCAGAAGGCGTTCTCCAAATTGCGCAGTGCCATTGCTGGTCTGTACGTCTGGCGCATCAACAATTGCGCGGAACAGATGAAGGCGATCCAGACCATGCCGGCGGCGGAACAGCAGAAAATGCAAGGCGAGATCAACCGCTTGATGGCCGAACAGCAGCGGATGGTCAAGGAGGCGGAGTTCGCTTACAAACAGTCATTCGCCTTCTGTCCTTACAGCCCCGAAGCAATCTTCCGCTATTCCAGCCTACTGAGCAGTCTGGGACGTTATGCCGATGCCTTGGCACTGGCCGAGACCGGGTTGCGCTTCGACCCTGAGAACCAGTCGTTCCAGCAGTTGCGGGATAATCTCCGACAAGTCACCGGTCAGCCGCTTCCGGCCGCACAAAGTGCCGCCCCAACACCGATGATCAAGCCTACGCCCAAGCCTTCTACCACTCCACAACAGCTACCCGCCAGCCCGGCGATCATCCAGCTCGAGCAGCAAGCCGCCGCCAACCCGGATGACTTGAAGATGGCGTTCGACCTGATCACGGCTCATATCGGAGCGGGAAACACGAACCGGGCCTTCCAGCTTCTACAAGCCATGGTTGCCCGTAAGCCCAATGACTTCACAACGGTCGCTTCAGCCGCCCAAGCATATGCGCAGTTGAAACGCCCACAGGAAGCTTCCCGCTTGTTGAACACGTTACTGCAGCAACCTTCACTGGATGCCAACGCATTGACGACAATCGCCCATCTTTTTTCTGAGATCGGCGACGTGGTGCACCTGGAAAAGACCCTGACAAAACTGACCACAACCATGCCAGACAGCCCTGAAGCATGGTATGATCTGGCTGCCATCCGCGCCGTGATGGGCACTAAAAATCAGGAAGCATTGAAAGCATTGAGCAAAGCTATCCAACTTAGTAACGCGCGGTTGGCCAAGGACCCGAATGCGGGAAATCTGGTCAAGACCGCCGCGGGAGACAACCGTTTGCAGGCTCTTAAAAAGTTGCCGGGCTACGAGCTTGCAATAGCAGGTAAACTCTAAGGCTTAATCGCGGGTCATAAGCTCATGCCGACAGATGGCCAGCAGTGCGAGCATAGCTGTCTCACATCGTAGCACATGGGTCCCCAAGGTAACCGCTTTAGCCCCATGTGCGGCTAAAGCCGCGTATTCAGCCGTGGAGTAATCCCCTTCTGGACCAACCCACAAACGGATAGTTTTCGGCCAGAAGCCATTCCCTTGCAGATAGGCTTCGAGACATTGGCGGGTGGAAACCACTCCTGGCTGGAGAGCGGCAACGATATCCAAGACCGCAGCATCTTTTTCACCAAGGCATTCTTCCAGTGTTCGCGGAGTCGAGACTTTGGGCAGCCATTCACGGCCGCATTGCTTTAATGCTTCCGTGGCGATCACCTGCCACTTCGCCGCCTTATCCTCCGCCCGGTCAGCCTCGTAATGTGCCACCGAGTGTTCGCACACAACCGGACAAATCCTATCGGCTCCCAGCTCCACTGCTTTCTGGATGATCATTTCCATGGCCTTGCCTTTGGCCACTGCCGGAAACACTTCGATGCCAGTTGCCGCTGATGGAACAAATTCCTCGTGTTCGATCTGCAACCACACCTGCCTTCGGTCCACCGACTCGACCACACAAGCATACTTGCGCCCGGCACCATCGAGCACCTGCACCGATTCCCCCGCCCTTACCCGCAATACTTGTGCTGCGTGGCGCGACTCTCCTTCTGGCAATGCAAAACGTGGGGGCCGCACCTCTGTTGGTGGAACAAAGAAGCGGTGCATAAGGAGTAACAGGAAATCAGCGGAAGAAATTCTTCGCGCGTTCGAAGAAGCTCTTGCTCTTCGGGTTCACATTTTCATCGCAAAGCTGGGCAAACTCTTCCAGTTTCGCGCGTTGGGCAGAATTCAGATGCGCTGGCACTTCCACTGACACCCGCACCAGCAGATCACCAGTGCCGTAACCTTGCAGATTCTTCACCCCGCGCCCCTTCAGACGGAACATGGTACCGCTCTGCGTGCCCGACGGCACCCGGATGCTGGCCCTGCCGGTCATCGTGGGAACTTCCAGTTCAGTGCCCAAAGCCGCTTGTACAAAACTGATCGGCACTTCGCAGATCAAGTCATCGCCTTCACGTTCGAATACATCATGAGAACGCACATGCAAGACCACATGCAGATCTCCGGAGGAACCGCCGCGCATACCGCCCTCACCTTCACCAGCACGACGCAACCGCACACCAGTATCGACACCTGGCGGAATGCGGAGTTTGATCTTGGATGATTTTTCCCGCCGGCCTGCGCCATCGCACTTGCGGCAAGGCTTCTCCACCACGCGACCTGCTCCATCGCAACGGGGGCAAGTCTGGGCAATGCTGAAGATGCCACGTGAACTCACTACCTGACCGCGACCACCGCAAGTCTGGCACTGGCGCATCTTGGAACCTTCTTCGGCACCATTGCCATGGCAACCTTCGCAGGTTTCCAGCTTGGATACAGTGATCTCCTTTTCCGCGCCCAGCACGGCTTCTTCAAAGGTGATCTCCATGTCATAGCGCAAGTCCGAACCGCGCTTGGGCCCGGTAGGATCACTCCGGCCTCCTCCACCGAATATCTCTTCAAATATGCTCCCTCCTCCGCCACCACCACCGCCGAAGGCTTCACGGAAGATATCGAACGGGTCATGGAAACCACCTCCACGGGCACCACCTCCGGCCCGCGATCTTGCATCAAAAGCAGCGTGCCCATACTGGTCATAAGCCGCCCGCTTCTGCGGATCGCTCAGCGCCTCGTAAGCCTCGCCGACTTCCTTGAATTTCTCTTCAGCTTCCTTGTCACCCGGATTCTTGTCCGGATGATATTTGACCGCCATCTTGCGATACGCCTTCTTGATCTCATCGGCGCTCGCTCCCCGGTCAACGGCAAGGATCTCGTAATAATCGCGTTTGGCCATAGGTCAGACTTCAAGCCTTCTTCGATACCACCACCGTGGCCGGGCGCAACAACCGGTCCTTTAGCTTATAGCCCTTGCGCAACTGTTGCAGCACTTGTCCTTCTGCCACCTTGTCACTGACCTGCTGAGAAACAGCCTCATGGATGTTCGGGTCAAACGGTTTGCCCAAGGCATCGATCTCCTCCAGACCCGCATCACCCAGCACATTCTTGAATTGGCCCAAGATCATGTTCACACCGGTCTTCACGGCGTCCACGGAGGCACCTTCCGCGTTGGCGGTGGCCAGCATGGCCATCTCGAAGTTATCCAGCACCGGGATCAGCTTCTCCAGCATGGCCTCATTGGCATAGCGGATGGCATCCTGCTTCTCACGCACCGAACGTTTGCGCAGGTTGTCCATGTCGGCCACAGTACGCAGCAATTGATCCCGCAATTCATCGGCCTTGGCGGCCTTCTCTTGCAACTGCGTCAACTGCTCCGGCGTCAGCGGCTGGGCGCCGGCCGTTTCTTCATTCACCACCGGGTCATTCTCCGGCTGTTTCAAATCAGACTCTTGCGTGCTCATCTCGTTTTTATACTTCAAAGGGCTCAGCAACATACACAACGCCAATTCCGGGGGCAACCCCCGAACTGTTCGTCAAAATGACATTCTTTCCCGGCAAAAAGTTCAATACCACAGCCGAAACCGGATAAAATGCCGCTTTCCGCTTTCCACCTTCCCGGAACGTGCTATCTAAAGCACAGATGACGAAGCAAGTCCGCATATCATACGGCTTTATGTTCATCCTGCTCATTCTGGTGGGCTGGCTGAGCATGGCCACTTTGTTGCTGACCACCCTGTTCTGCTACCTTTCCCTGCGCGTGCTTTCTCTGGGGCGGAGCAAGACCTTGGGGCTCATCCTCTTCACCTTGCTAGCCTCCAGCACCGCTATTGGCCTGATTTTTTTCACCAAACAAGCTTACGTGACCTTTCCCATCATCGCCGACAATACAGTTCCGGCGATAGTGGACTACGCCAACAAGCAAGGGATTGAATTGCCTTTCTCCGATTATGAAAGTTTGAAAGCTGTCATGATCAGCGAGGGCAAGGAGCAATTTGCCCGGATCGGCGGCTTTGCCCGGACTGTCACCATCCAGGCGGTCTACCTTATCATTGGTATCGTGGTAGCCGTCAGCCTGTTCGTTAATTCGCGGCTGGATTTCGATTCCCAACCGCATTCCAGCCGCAACAACCTCTGGGCTCAGGCGGCCACGGAGATCCGCCGGCGTTTTCGCACTTTCTTTGAGAGTTTCGCGCGGGTCATGGGCGCACAGATGTTGATCTCTTCCATCAACACATTGCTGACCGCCATATTCCTCACCGTCGCGGGCGTGCCGCATGCCGCTCTGCTTACCATCACCACTTTCCTTTGTGGGCTGCTACCCATCGTCGGCAACCTCATCAGTAACACGCTCATCACGGGCGTCGCGTTCACCGTCAAGCCCGAGTTGGCGGTCATCGCCTTATGCTTTCTTATCACTATCCACAAGTGCGAGTATTTCCTGAACAGCAAGATCATCGGTGACCGTATCAAGAACCCCATGTGGCTGACGTTGCTGGCCTTGGTGCTCGGCGAGCGGCTCATGGGCATCCCCGGTATGATTTTGGCCCCCGTCATCTTGCACTACATCAAGGTCGAGACCTCCAAGCAGTCACTGGCCGATGCTGGCGACACCAAGTCCTCCCCGGTCGATGACCCGGAAACCGTTACTTCCATTTGAGCTTTTGCCGCCTTCTGGCACAATCAACGCCGTGACCACATCCGAAGCCGCCCAACTGCTCGACCGTTTTCGCGCTGGCGAACTGGACAAAGCCGACGTCCTGCGCGCCTTCCAGAACGCCCCGATCGCGGACTTGGGCTTTGCCCAAGTGGACACGCACCGCAGCCTGCGCAATGGCTTCCCGGAAGTCATTTTCGGCAGCGGCAAGACTCCCGCCCAAACGGCTTCCATCGCCAAGACCATCTTGGCTCGCAATCACCGTGTCCTGATCACGCGGGTGAATGAAGCCCAAGCCAAGCTGCTGAAACGAAAATTCAAGCAAGCTGTTCATCATGAGGCAGCCCGCTGTGTTGTCATCGAGAAAAAGCCTTTAACAAAACGCCCCGGCACTATCGCGGTGATTACTGCTGGCACCAGTGACCTCCCTGTGGCCGAGGAAGCTGCTGTCACTGCCGAGGCCATGGGTAATACCGTGCAGCGCATCAGTGATGTGGGTGTGGCTGGATTGCATCGTCTCTTGAGCCGGGTGGATGAAATACGCAAAGCGAATGTGCTGATCGTCGTGGCTGGAATGGAAGGCGCCTTGCCCAGTGTCGTGGCCGGGCTTGTCTCCAAACCGGTGATCGCCGTGCCTACCAGTATCGGATATGGAGCCAGCTTCAACGGACTGGCCGCCCTGCTCGGCATGCTCACCAGTTGCGGCAGCGGAGTGACCGTGGTGAATATCGACAACGGTTTCGGAGCCGGATACGCTGCCAGCCAGATCAATTCCCTGGCAGCCGGTTGAGCGGCCTTTTGACGGTGACACATGAAAACACTTTATCTCGACATCTTCAGCGGCATCAGCGGGGACATGTTCTTGGGGGCCATGGTAGATCTCGGGGTTGATGTCACCACCCTCAAGCAAGAGATCGCCAAGCTGGGAGTCGAGGGTTATCACATCACCACCGCCCGCCGGCAAAAATCAAATATCGAAGGCATCAAGTTTGACGTTCATCTGGTGGATAATGGTGCCGATTCCTGTGACAACGCCGACCACGACCACGATCATTCCCACTCGCATGGACATGATCATGGCCACAGCCATGGTCACGAGCATTCGCATGGTTCCGGGCCGGATCACGACCATGGCCGAAATCGCAATTACACCCAGATCAAGAAGCTCATCCTGGAGAGCCGGCTGTCTGATTGGGTGAAGCAAAAGTCCATCGCTGTCTTTCATCGCGTTGCCGTGGCAGAAGGCAAAGTCCATGGCATGAAGCCCGAGGAAGTTCACTTTCACGAAGTCGGTGCTGTGGACAGCATCGTAGATATCGTGGGGGCCTGCATCGCCTTGGAGATGCTTGGCAAGCCGCGCGTGTTCGCTGCGAACGTCGTGGAAGGCACAGGCTGGGTCAATTGCGCGCATGGCCGCTTCCCCGTCCCTACGACCGCCACCTTGGAGATCCTTGGTGCACGCGGTATCGCCGTGACACAATGTGAGGAACCGCATGAATTGGTGACGCCCACGGGTGCCGCCTTGCTCGCTGAGTTCGTCGAGCAATTCGGCCTCATGCAAAACCTCGTCGCCACCCGTATCGGCTATGGGCTTGGCACTCGCGACAATCAGACCCGCCCCAATGTCTTGCGTGCCGTGCTCGGTTCTGCCAGTGAAGCCAATACCGCTCACGATTGGGAAACAGATACCATCGCCGTGCTCGAGACCAACCTCGATGACATCCCGGCAGAAGTGCTGGGCAATTTCGTGGAGAAAGCCTTGGCCGCTGGAGTTTTGGATGTTTTCCATACCCCTATCCAGATGAAGAAGAACCGGCCTGGCGTCTTGCTCACTGTGCTATGCACACGCGAGGAAGCCGACCGTTTCAGCCATCTGATGCTTACCGAGACCAGCGCGTTTGGCATACGTCGCAGTCTGGCCGAACGACGCAAGTTGCGCCGCGAAACCATTACCGTGACCACCCCCTATGGTCCAGTGGAAGTAAAAGTCGGCCGTCTCGATGGCAAGCCCATCCAGCGGGCACCAGAATATGAAGCCTGCAAACGGCTGGCCTTAGCTGCCGATGTGCCGGTAAAAGAAATCATCGCTGCGGCCCAAGCCGCCGCTCTGAGTCAGATACTATGATCGACGCCAAACTGTTGAATCTCCTTTGCTGCCCAGAATCGCATCAACCCCTGCAACTGGCAGATGATGCCTTGGTGCAATCCTTGAACCGCCAGATCACTGCGGGCAACTTGCTGAATCGTTCTGGGCAACCTTTGAAGCATATTCTAGATGGAGGTCTTTTGCGCGAAGACAAGAAAGTGGTTTACCCTATCTTGAACAAACTCCCCATCCTGCTCGTTGAGGAGGGTATTCTGCTCCCCTAGCCCGTCATTCCACCTCGTCCCTGATCAGAAGCATGACCTGACCGGAGCGGACTTCGATCGGCAGCGCCTTCAGCGAAGCCCCTTCACAAGGTCCGCGCGTGCACAGTCCGGTTTCCAACTCAAAGATGGCACCGTGCGATTGGCACAAGATGGCTTCCTGCCCCCGCGTCAGGAAGTGTTTGCCCCCTAGGTCCAGTTTGACCGGCAGATGACGGCACACGTTCTCGTAGCTGCGCAGCCCTTCCTTGGTCCGCAACAAAATGCCTTCCCGACGGATGCCATCCTGCCGGTAGGCAAAAGTCACAACTTTGCCGGGGACGACTTCCGCTTCGTTGGCGATGATGATCGGTTCGGCCATTGGCTCGAGAATTTATTTCCACGCTGTTGAACGCAAGCTGTAGTTTTGCCGGCTTTACCGGACAACGATTGCCGGGACCATGACAAAACCATACTCTCAACACGATGCAACCGTTCGAACTGGTTAAATATTGTCCCCGGTGTGGTCAATCTTCTGCGGAGGAAAAGCCAGTCATTCCCTTCCGGTGTTGCAGTTGCGGACTCGAACTCTATTTCAACCCCACCGTCTCAGTGTCTGCTTTCATCTTCCAGGAAGATGGACAAGTGCTGCTCATCCGGCGGGCGAAAGACCCGGGCAAGGGACTGCTGGGCACCATCGGCGGATTTGTCGATGCTGGAGAGACGGCAGAGGCAGCTTTAGTCAGAGAGATTCGTGAAGAGGTGCATCTGGAGGTAACGCGGATGGAATACCTCACCTCCGCCCCGAACAACTATACCTACACAGGGATCACCTACCCCGTACTGGACCTCTTCTACGTCTGCTGGACGGAGACCTCTCAAAAAGCACAAACCAGTTCCGAGGCCCTGGCACTCGTGCGCCAAAAAATCTCCGAGCTTCAACCAGATGAGATGGCCTTTGATTCTATGCGGCAAGCATTGCTAATTCTCAAAGGCAAATATACTGGTTAAAAAATCCGTACGTGCACGTATTTATTGCCTCAAAAAGGGCCATTTTGCTTGCATTTCTTCAAGTCTGCCGTTTTCCTCGCCGACCTTATTGTCATCGGATTATCAAATAATTGAAACCTTTGGCAAAAAGAGTCGTCTGAGGTGAGTAGTAATAAGTCGTAACATGAAACGTAGTCTAAATTTGATTCTAATCGGTATCGCCGGGATTTTGGCGGGTTGCAGTGGTGATCAGGAAGCTGAGACTTCCCTGCCACAAGCTGACCAGAATGCCACTCCGGCTGTCGTGGCCGTGGATGCCCCTGCGGCATCGGTAGGCATGCCCGCTGTCGCGGCCGCTCCCGCCACTCCTCCTCCGGGAGTGGCTGGCACGCCGGTGGCGATAACTCGCGACCCGGAAGCCCCGATCGTCCCGGGCAGCCCGCAAGATCCTAATGTCATGCCTCCAGGCTTCATCCCCAAGGCTCCCGCCTTGGATTACGTGAAGAATGGCGAGCCGAACTTGGACGCACTTTCCGAAGCACTGCAGGTTTACTGCATGTGGAAGAAAGAAGTGCCGGCTGATCTCCAGGATCTGGTTACCAGCAAGTTTCTGCCCAGCTTGCCTCCGCTACCAGCGGGCAAGAAGTACGGCATCGACTCCCAAAATTTGGCTGTTGTCCTCGTGAACTGATTTTAACCCTCACCCCCTGCAACTAATAATATGTCCCCTATAGTACGTAACCGTCGTTCCGCCTTTACTCTGATTGAGTTATTGGTGGTTATCGCCATTATCGCCATCCTTGCCGGCATGCTCCTGCCCGCGCTCTCCAAGGCCAAAACCAAGGCGATGACCACCCGCTGCCTCAACAACTTGAAGCAGATCGGCGTGGGCACCACCATGTATACCGATGACAACGCCGACAAAGTTCCCTACGCCGGCATCCGCATGCCGAGCTGGAGCCCGGACCTGTCCTGGGATGATTTGATCAACTCCTACGTTGGTGGCAGTTGGGATGATTCCCAGAAGCGCGGCACCCGTGGCGGCGGCAGAAACGGCGTCATACCGGTGCTCATCTGCCCCTCGGATAAAATTGAAATCTCCAGCTACGCCGCCTCCGGTCAGCGCCGCTCCTATGCGATGGCCCGCCACAACATGGGCAGCTTCCAGATCGGTGGACGTAACCCCAGCGCCAACGACTGGCCGCCCAGCCCCGCTAACCGCACGGGCATCGGTCTGCAATGGAACAATCTCAGCAGCACAGCTCCGAAATGGGATACCCGTGACTCCATCAGCGCCGGCGTGGCCAATCCTCGCTTCCAACTCGCTGTCCGAGCCCGCATGATCCAAGACCCGACGGACACGATCGTGTTCACCGAGCGCCCCGCTCCGGCCAACATCGCGGGGTGCAATGACACCTATGTCATCAATGCTCCGAACGAGCACTTCGACCAGACCAGCGGTCTTGTCACCTTGCAGGATTTCCACAATAGCATGGTGAACTACCTGTTCCTGGACGGCCACGTGGAAACCCTGCCCCCGGCCAAGACCCTGGGCACGACCAACACGACCACATCTGTTCAGACTGGTATGTGGACTATTCAGGCCAACGACTAAGTTCTCCTGAACTTTTCCTTCAAGGGCGCGTCCATTGCAGACGCGCCCTTTCTGTTTTTAGGAAGATTACTTCTTCGCCAGCGCCTCGAGGTAATCCAGCAGCGAGGCAAATTCCCGCACGTTCAGATTCCCCGCAAGTCCTTCAGGCATGATGGACCGCTCCAACTTCTCGCGCTTCACGATGTCTTTCAGCGGGATCGTGATCTCCTGCGCCGTCACGATGCGGATGACCACCCGATCTGCCGCTTCCAGCGTCACAAAGCCATCATACTCCGTCTCGTCCTTCAGCAGAAAGTGATTGGCCACAAAGCCCTGGGCTAAAGTCTTGCTCGGCAGCAAGATCGCTTCTGCCAACTCCGGGCGTTTGTAAGTGGTGGCGATATTGCCCAGGAACGGACCACGCGGCGGTTCATCTGCACGCGTGGTGTGGCAATTCACACAACCTTGCTGGGCATACAACTGTTCACCCAACTTCACATCTCCCTTGGTCTTGAGCACTGCTGCGATCGCCTCCGGGATGCTCATCTCAGCGATCATCTTGCCGCCCATGTTCGGTTTGTCCGTAGCCGGATCGAGGCGCAAAGTATTTGCCGCCGCCTTGGCCGCTTTCGTCACTTCCTTGTTCGAGTCACCCAGCGCCATCAAAACCTTGTCCTTATAGGGACGGAACTCCACCAGTTTCACCGCGCGCAGTATCTGCGCCCGCCGTTGGTCATTCTGCCAGCCCTTTTCCAGCAATCCCTTCACCCCTTCCCGCACTTCCGGCGAAGTGCTTTTCCGGTCGGAAATCTTCAACAGCACAGCATCCGCCATCACTGACGTCTCGCTGTTCAGCTCTGCCGCTTCGGCCTCAAGCACCCCATACTGATTATCCAATTTGGTGGAATCCATGAAGGCTTCCCGTGCCAACCGACGTTCGCGCTCCGAGCCATTGCTGAATTCTTTTTTGACCTGCGCCAACTTCGGCAGCGCCTTAAGCATCGCTTTCACCCCTTCCGCACTGTCCATCTTGGCGAGTGCGATGACCGCATTCGCGCGCGCCACATCCGGCGTGCTTTCGTCCGTCGCGGCTTTGATCAGAACGGGCAGTGCACTCATCGGGATCTTGTCCGTGCGCGAGAGTTGTCCGGCAGCGGCAGGGATCAAGCTGGGATCTTTCATCGCCAACGTCACCACGCGGTTCAACGTATCGTCGAGCTGGATTTTATGGCGGTTGAATTCCGCTACTAAATGACTGGCTTCCTCACCAGTGGCTTTCGCCATCGCCGCGCGCAACACCGCACTGATCTTCGCCGTCTCCGCCCATTCCACAGTATTGTAGTAAGGCCCGGAAGTATCCGGCCGGGTGCCCCAAGAATCCCCCGACCATGGACCTTCGGTGAAATTCAGGCGGCACAATGCCGTGATCAATCCTTTGCGCCGGGCCACATCCGTTTCTTTGGCTAGGCGGGAGATCAGGCCATCCACCACTTGTGGCGTATGCAGCAGGCGCAAAACCATCAGGGCACCAGCCCGTTGCCCGGCACTGGCCCCGCTCGTATCCACCACGGCGAAGCAGGCATCAACCGCCTGCAGGCGCTTGAGAGCCTGATACGCTGTGTGAGCGATGATTGGATCGCTGTCCCCAAGCAACGGCGTCACCGCCCCGGCATGTTCCACCTTGCCCAGCCG
>CAZRGY010000039.1:0-15610 GCA_964599715.1 uncultured Verrucomicrobiota bacterium
TTGACTTCGGCCGGGCTCACAGCGTTTGCGCCTTTGCCGAAATCACTGCGGACATAGGTAAGCAGTTCCGCCAGTTGTTCATCTTCGAGTCCGGCCATGGAAGGCATCGGAATCGGATTCTGCATCACAAAGGGTTCGCCGTTCACCGTGATTGGGCCGGTGAGACCGTGCAAAACGATTTTGATGAGTTGAGACTTATCACCTTTTACCCAGTCGCTGCCGACTAGTGGAGGGTAGGTGCCAGGCAAACCTTTGCCGTCAGGCTGATGACAGGGCAGGCAGGCCATTTCATAAATGACACGACCAGGAGATATTGCGGCGACCGGTGCCGAGATCTTGCGCAGATAATCTGTGTGAGTGTCATCCAGTTTGAGTTTGTTGGCGGCCAGTGCCGGTCCCCACAAGGGCTGCAGGCCGCGGGCGCTTTGCGCCAAGGCGTAATCTAGGAATCTGTCCCTTGGTGCATCCAGGGCCTTGGTAATGATCTCTGCGGCTTCCGGTTTAGTGACGTAGCTCGCCGCCACGACAGCTTCCAGCCGCACGCGGGCATTCTCATCTGCGATGCTGGAGCGCAGTAACTGCAGGGAGTCCGGCAGTTTATCGGCCCATTCTCCGACGATGCGTGTGCCGTAGGCGCGCACGCGGGCGTCCTTTGCCGCCAGCAATTTGGCGAGCAGAGCAGGGCGGGTGACTTCATGGGCGGAGTAGATGCCGATGACCTCGAGCAAAGCACGCTCGTAGCCAGGGGCGGTCGGATCAAGTTTTTTCACCCAAGCATCGGTGGCGGCCAAGACCTGCTTGCTGGGCATGTCAAAGAGCAGCCGTTTGGCCTGATAACGCGTCCAGCGCTCGGGAGAGTGTAGTTGTTCCAAGAGTTGTGCCGGGCGCATCGAGGAGAGGTCAGGTTGCTTCACGAGCGGACGACCTTTAGCGGTGATGCGCCAGATACGGCCGTGGGTTTTGTCGCGATTCGGGTCAGCGTAGCTGGCCTGATAGTGGCCGATGACGGGATTGAACCAATCTGCGAGATACATGGCACCATCGGGTCCGATGCTCACATCGACCGGGCGGAAAGCCGTGGAGGAAGATTTCAGCAGCTTCGGCAATTGTGTGGTCTTGAAGCCGGAACCGCTGTCTTCGAAGCGGTGTAGTTCCACGACGTTGCCGAAATAGCCGCCGATGAGGGCGCAGCCTTGGATGTCATCTGGCAGTGCGCGAGTGCCGATGATGTCGAGAGAAGTCGTTTTGGGTGAGGTATCGAACAAGGGGCCGACGGGATGATACTCATCCGGGGCGTTGTTCTTCGTCATGCCCGGCACACTCCAGTAGCCGACTGGACGATCACCTGATTTGTGGAAGACCTGATTGTAATCATCGAACGCGACACCCCAGCAATTGTGACCAGCTTTGCCGCCATTGAAGAACGCGTCGAGCTTCAGGGTCTTCGGGTTCAGGCGCCACACGCCGGCTTTTTCCAAGCGGGCCACCCCCCAGGGCGATTCTACGCGGGAGAAGGCGTGCAGTCCTTGGGTGAACCAGAGGCTGCCATCGGGTCCGTGCGTGATGGAGTTGACGAGCTGATGTGTGTCACCGATGCCGAAACCGGAGAAGACGATGCGGCGTTGATCTGCTTTGCCGTTGCCGTCGCTATCGCGCAGGTGAACGATCTGGTCGAAGTCACAGACATATAAGCCACCAGCTCCCGGTTCCAAGCCTTGGATCATCGTGAGCCCTTCGGCATAGCGCCAGGACTTGTCGGCTTTGCCGTCGCCATTGGTGTCTTCCAGCACGACGATGAAATCAGCGGGCTTGGAGCTGGCGTAAGTCTGTGGGTAAGTAGGCGAGCAAGCCACATAGAGACGGCCTTTTTCATCCCAAGCGAACTGTGTGGGTTTGGCGATGCCTTCGGTTTCGGAAGCGAACAGGTTGACTTCGTATCCTTCGGCCACTGCGAAGGTGGCCATTTCCTCAGCGGGCGATAGCACGGGAACTTCGCCCGGAGGGGTCTGTTTGACTTCAATGGGTGGGCTTACTTTTTCGCCACGGGATAATGCGTGGATGCGGGCATCGGCATTGGCGATGAGCGGGCGGTAGTTCTCAAAGGTATCGCGTAGTGGCGGGCTGGTGGTGCTGCCTTTACCAAATTTCTGGGAGACGCGGTCACCGTAGACGAATGACCAGTTGGCCGGACGCCAACAGTCGAACCAAAAGCGGTTTTTGGTGACGATGGCGTCTTGCAGGTAGGTGAGATCAACATCGGGATTAGCTACGGCACCAAGCTGTTGAGCGATGATTTTGGCGACTTCTTGCAAACCTGACTCAGTAAGATGAATGCCATTGTCGGTCAGACGAGGCGCGCCAGCAGGCCGCTTGGAGAGCGGGGTGAAGAGATCGATGAAAACTGCATCACGTTGCTTGGCGATGGCTTGGACAGCATTGGCGTAAGCGGCGACATCGGCATTGCGCAGAGTAAGGTCCGGTGCATGCGAGGCGGAAGGCTTTTCGAACGGCATGGGAGATACCAAGATCAAGCGACGCGTGCGGGCGCTGAACTCGTCCAACAGGCGATGATAGGCGGTGCTGAATTCGGTGAGGCGACCTTTGCCGTCCAAGGCTTCCATCTGCCCATACTGAGCCATCACGATGGTTGCACCTGAGGCTTCAAGTTGGGCGGTCCAAGAACCGAAGTTCAGATCACGCCATTGCTCATACACGGTGTCACCTTCCCACGCCATGAAGCGGAAGCGGGGTGCTTTTGAGGCGAAACCCGCTGCCAGCAAGGATTCCATCGCACCAGCTTTTTGCTCGCGCACGAAATTCTCCTGTCCAGCGACAATGATTGTCTCATTGGTGCTCAAGTTGAATTTGCCGCCGGGCCAAGCTGGTATGGGATTGCTGGTCTGTGGTAGGTCGCCAAAGCGGCCAAGAATCTCCGGCTCGGAGGGGACGAGGGCATCGGGAAGCGTCTCAATGCTGATATTGCGGAAGGATATCTCGGCTTTGCAATTGCCGTGGATCTGGAGGGCGATGACACCGGTTTGATCGATGCCGGATTCGCGTTCCGTATAGTCGGCAGTGAGGCGACCATTGAGATACAGACGGATGCGTTGTCCTTCGGCCCGAATCTCGTATTGGTTCCAATCGTTCGTCTTTTCGATCTTGAGGATGAGCTCCTTGTTTGCCGCGTAGAGCATCTTTTTACGGCGGGATTCATCATACAGGGAGCCGGAGTGGGTCGCGCCAATGTCGGCTTGATAGCCTGACATCTCGTTTGGCGGAGTGGGGATGCGTTTGCTGCGGAATTGCACGCCGCCGTTCACAAACCCCTCGGTGCCGACGAGTTTGTATTCCAGCTTCAGGATGAAGTTGCGGAAGCTTTTCTGTGTGGCCAGAAATTCGTTCTGAGGGTTGCCCTCGAGAGAGCCACCGACAATCGCGCCGTCGCGGATGCGCCAGACTTTATTGGTTTCTCCCTCCCAACCGTTCAGGGTCTTGCCGTTGAAGAGAGAGACGACGGCGGCATGGGCTGGCATTCCGCAGACCACAGAAAAGGCCAAGGCGATAATAAGGCGCAAATGCATCCGGTGATTTTGGCGTGGCTAGTTGTTTTTCAGCAAGCCTTCAGTGTGACCAATGTTCTTTACCGGAGCAAAGATGGCGAGGACTTCGGCCAGCAATTCATGGTCGATGGGTTCAGCAGCCCACTTTGCCCAGTTACGGATATTTTTGGGATTGGCACTGCCGGCCACAGTGGTGGTGATAGCGGGATTGGCGATGGAAAACTGCAAGGCGAGCTTGGCGATATCAGAACCCTTTTGCTGGCATAATGCGGCGGCTTTGCGGGCAGCTGCTTTCACTTCCTCTGGTTCCTTGAGCCAGGCGGGCAGGGTGGCATTCGTGAGCAGGCGGGCACTGAAAGGGCCAGCGTTCATCACGCCGACACCTTTGCTTTGCAGATAGGGAACGGTCTCATCGGCGAAGCGGGTGTTTTGGAGCGTGTATTGGTTGTAGCTCAGGGCGCAATCCACATCTGTCTGATCACAGATGAACTTGAATATCTTCTGCGGATATCCGCTGAAGCCGATGAACTTCACTTTTCCCTGTTCCTGTATCTTTCGCAGGGCGGGAATGGTCTCATCCACGATCTGCTGCATCTCCACGAACTCGATGTCATGGCAGAGAATGATGTCGAGATGGTCAGTGCCTAGTCGGTGCAAGGAGACATCGACGCTTTCGGCTACGCGCTTGGCGCTGAAATCAAAATGCTGCAGATCGTAGCGGCCCAGCTTCGTGCAGAGTTTGTAACTGTCGCGTGGCACATCGCGCAGGGCGATACCCAACATGACTTCACTCATGCCGCGACCGTAGAAAGGTGAGGTATCGATGAAGTTCAGGCCGCAGTCCAAAGCGACACGGACAGACTTGAGTGCTTCGTCCAGTGAGACGTTGCGAAATTCCTGGCCCAAGGAGGAAGCGCCGAAACTGAGGATGGGAAGTTGCAGGCCGGTTTTGCCAAGCGGGCGTGTTTGCATTTCAGGACAATGTCTAAGGTTGGAACGCTGGGGAATTTAATCTGTAGATTTGGCATTTAGCCAAAAAGGCGGACCGTTGCCGGTCCGCCTTGAGAATCCAAAAGTAAGCCTTACTTGGCCGAAGCTACTTTGCTGCCGATATCGAGACAGACACCTTCCTTGGTGCTGCGCAGGTAAACTTTGCCGTCGGCCAGTGCTGGGGTGCTCCAGCATTTGCCGGTGATAACAGTCGCGCGGGTGGTCTCGTTGTAGGCTTTGGGAGTGGCCTCTACGAGGACGAGCTGGCCAGCATCACCCAAGACGAGCAGGTGACCATCGACCAGCAGCACATTGCCGGGGCCGAAGCCTGCTTGCGACCACATCTCCTTGCCGGTAGCCAGTTCAACGCATTTCAGCGGACCGGTGCCGTATTCCTTGAACTGGAACATGCCATAGAGATAGCCATCCTTCAGGACGGGGGTGCTCCAATGATTGGGCAGTTCGTTGGCCTTGCGCCACAGTTCGGTGGCTTCGAACCCGCTAGCGGACTTGGCCACTTTGCAAGCGCCAGCGCCCACGCCGTAACCGGCGGACACATAAACGATGTCACCAGAAACAATCGGGGAGATAGCCGTGGAAACGTTGAAGCGATAATCCCAGCGCCAAAGCACGGCACCGTTCTTCACGTTGCAAGCGACCAAACCCTTTTGGGTAAAGAAGATCACCTGACGGACTCCGTGAATGTCACGGACGACCGGGGTCGAGTGGGTCATCTTGTCATCTTGCGTCTTCCACACGGTCTTACCTGTGTTTTTGTCGATAGCCAGCAAAGCTTGTCCGGGACCGCCGCCCGCCATGAAGATGAGATCGCCATCGATGACTGGAGAGGCGGCGTTCTTCCAAGTGATGTTCACGCCGGCATGTTCCTTCATGATGTCGCGGGCCCATTTCTTTTGGCCGCGAGCCGCGTCGATGCAAACCAATACGAGATCGGCAGAGAGGGCGTAAACATTGTCGCCATCGACCGTCGGGGTCGTGCGGGGGCCGTCGCCGCCATCATTGCCCTTAACGCCGGCATTGCCGCCGTTGTGGCCGTATTTGGCGATGCCGATCGGCGTCGCCCACAGAGCCCGGCCACTGGCAGCATCCAAGCCGGCTACAACTTCTTGCGTTACCCCACCGACGTTTTGGCTGACAACGGTGAACGCCTTGCCACCGGAGACTGCAAACGAACTGAATCCATCGGTCAGTGGGCGACGCCAGAGCACCTTCGGGCCGGCTGCTGGCCAAGTCTTGCTCAGCAACTTCTCGGTGGAAGTGCCGTCAGCATTTGGGCCGCGATACTGGGGCCAGTCAGCAGCCTGGGTGAGAGTGGCGCAGACCAGCAACGAGGCCAGACCGAGCGTCCATGGTTTGGATGGAGTGTTTTGCTTCATGGTTCGTTTATCGGTTATTTGGTGAAATTTGGCGGAATATAGCGGCTAAGCATTCGCTTTTCCAACAGGAATCGTTCAAATACCCAGCCGTTTGGCGACTTCTTCAGCCAAGACCTCGTAGGCGGCGGCTCCGGCGCTGTATTTATCGTAATGGATGATGGGTTTGCCGAAACTGGGGGCTTCCGCCAGGCGTGTGGCCCGCGGAATGACCGTATCGAACACTTTGTCACCAAAATGTTGCCGCACTTCACTGACCACCTGATTGGAGAGATTGGTGCGGCCATCGAACATGGTCATGACCACACCCAGCAGTTCCAAGGAAGGATTGATACCGCCGTCACGCAGTTGGTTATGCAACCGGGTGATCATGGAGATACCTTCCAGCGCATAATACTCGCACTGAAGCGGTACCAAGAGGTAATCGGCAGCCGCGAAGGCGTTCAAGGTCATGATGCCGAGCGATGGCGGGCAATCCAGGATAATAGCCTGATAGCGATCGCTGGCGCGGATAGCTTCGCTGATACTCTTTAGCCGGAGCAGATGGCCATCCATGCGGGCAAGCTCGATATCTACACCGCATAGATCGACCTCACTGGGGATCAAATCCAGATTTTGGAAGGCGGTTTGCTGGATCTTTTCCTCCAGGGAGCCTTCACCCAATACCGGTCGGTAAAGGCTGGCGCCTTCGATCTTTTCGAAACCGAGACCGCTGGTGGCATTGGCTTGGGGGTCGATATCCACCAGTAGGACACGCTTGTCGCTGGCAGCAAGGCAGGCGGATAGGTTGACGGACGTGGTGGTCTTGCCCACGCCGCCTTTCTGATTAGCCACAGCTATGATTTTGGCAGGCACGCGAGGATTAAAGGGGGGGGCGGGCAGGAGTGCAAGCACTTCACAGTTTTTTGACAGGCGCTGACTTGCGGCCCGCGAGGCTGCCAGTTAACCTGCGCGCAACCGAAGGTTATTCCATGAGTGAAGTTTTGGTGATAGGACATCGCAATCCGGATACGGACGCCATCTGTTCGGCGATCGGATATGCTGAATTCAAGCGTCGTAGCGGCATGCGCAATGTGGTGGCGGCGCGCTGTGGCGATCTGAACGACCGCATCAACTTCGTGCTCAAGACCTTTGGCATGCCGGCGCCCAAATTTGTGGCCGATGTCTCGCCGAAAGTGCGGGATGTGATGCAATCCAACGTGGTCAGCGTCTCCGCTCGCACAACAGTGGCCGAGGCACTGGGGATGATGGATGACCGGAATATCCGCGTATTGCCGATCTTGAACGAGAACCGGAGCTGCAAAGGGCTGGTTTCGGTCTTCAAGATGAGCAAGTTCTTCTTTCCAACACCGAATCGGGTGTTCGATTCCCGCCGGGTGCTGGCTTCCCTGCGCAATTTGTCCCGCACGGTCAATGGCCGTATGCTGCATGTGGTGGAACCGGACAAGGAAGAAGACCTGATCATGATGATCGGAGCGATGAGTCTGGATTCCTTCGCCCAAAGACTGCCGAATTACAAGCCGGAGCGGATCTTGGTGATTGTTGGTGACCGTGTGGATGTCCAAGAGCTGGCCATCAATGAGAAGGTGAAAGTGATGATCGTTACCGGTGGCCTGCCGGTGGACCCGGAGATACTGGATAAAGCGAAAGCGAACGGAGTCAGCATCATCGTATCACCACATGATACGGCTACGACGGCGATGCTCTGTCGGGCGGCTATCAATGTGACCCACATGTCGCATGAGCATTTCCTGACCTTCCGCGATGATGAGCCGTTGGCCGGAATCCAAGCCTTGGCAGCGGAATCGGGTTTTCAGGCATTCCCGATCGTGAACGATGAGAACGAAGTGGTGGGTATCCTCTCCAAGTCTGACTTTTTGAAGAAGGTGGAGCGGCAGTTGATCTTGGTGGATCACAATGAACTCTCCCAAGCGGTGATCGGGGCAGATCAGGTTGATATCATCGAGGTGGTGGATCATCACCGAATCGGCACCTTCACCACGCAACAGCCGATCTTGTTCCGGAATGAGCCTGTGGGGTCGACCAGTACTATCGTGGCGGATTGTTTTTTCCGTTATCAAGTTGAGATGCCCACGCAGATCGCCGGGTTGCTGCTGGCTGGATTGGTATCGGATACCTTGAACCTGACTTCGCCGACAACGACTGAACGGGATGCCCAAATCCTTTCCGAATTGGAGGTCATCGCCGGGGTGAATGCGGCAGAGTTCACCGAAAAGCTTTTTGCCTCAGGCTCCGTATTGATCTCGCGGACTCCAGACCAAGCCATCACCACGGATTGCAAGGAGTATGTGGAGAATGGGCTGAAATTCTCCGTGGCCCAGATCGAAGAGATCGGCTTCGACCAATTCTGGAAGCGCAAAGACGGTTTGGTGGCTGCATTGGACAATTACCGCCAGCGGAACAACTATGTCTTTGCGGCGCTGCTCATCACGGATGTGGTGTGCCAGACTTCGCTCTTGTTGGTAGCGGGGGAAAAGGCCTTTCAAGATACGATCGACTATCCGGAATCCCAGCCGGGCATCTTCGAACTAAAAGATGTGGTGTCGCGCAAGAAGCAACTCTTGCCTTACCTGACCGGTTGCTTGCACCGCATGCGCAGCTAGCGGACTACTTGATCTGGGTGACCGGTGTTTCCGGTTGATTGTTGGCCAAGGCGTTGCGGGCGTTGATCAGTTTCACGAAGTCGATAAGAATATTTTCAGCTTCGTTGAGGATAACATCCGGGACTTCGACAGAATCATCCGCTTCCTCGTCAATGACGGCGGGTTCTCCAATGCTGCCCCGTTTTGGTTTTTCTTCCTTCGCCTTGATGGGGTCATAGGGCGCCGGGAGACCAGGCAAAGCGGCCTGCTTGAGTGATATCTTGTAAGTAGTTGGCAAGGCAGCATGACGGTCTTTGCGCTCTTGCTTGCGGGCTTCCTCAATCTTCTTAAGGTCAGCTTTTTCCTTCAGGCGCAGTTCTTCGTTAAGGGAAACGGACTTGTCTTTGCGCATCTTCTCGAAGCGCTCGATGTCTTCTTTCACGTAGGCGAAGTCCTTGCTCGATTCCACCCGCTTGGCTGATTTGATTTTCAGGTCATCCAAGAAAGCGGCGATGCGGTTCACCGGGCGATACTCAGCCGCTTCGATGGTGTCCCAAGGAAGGGCGTTATCGAGGGAAACCTCACCCACTTCAGCGTGATTGTTTACAGACGGGAGAACGATATCCGGCACCACGCCCCGTAGCTGGGTAGACACACCACTGGGGCGGTAGAACTTACGGATGGTCACTTTGACCGCTCCGGGGTTGAAGTCGGCATTGCGGAGGTAGCGGGAGAGTTCGATGAGGGTCTGCACGGTGCCTTTGCCATGCGTGGATGAATCACCCACGATCAAGGCGCGGCCATAGTCTTGCAGGGCACCAGCCAGAATCTCAGAAGCGGAAGCACTGAACCGGCTGGTGAGGACGATCATCGGACCATCATATTCGACCTTGGGGTCGGTGTCTTTGTCCACGGTGACTTCACCCGTGGGGTCTTTCACTTGCACCACCGGGCCTTGGCGGATGAACAAGCCGGTCAGCTTGATGGCTTCTTCCAAAGAGCCGCCGCCGTTTTTGCGGAGGTCCAAGATAAGGCCGGTGATGCCTTCGGCTTTCAATTTGTTGAGAAGACGGGTCACGTCACGCGTAGTGCTCTTGCGCTCGCCATCGGGTTTTTTGTCATCCAGATTGAAGTCCGCATAGAATGAGGGCAAATCAATGTAACCCAAGCGGGAGGTCTTACCGTTCTCAGCGGGCACCTCAATTATCTGAGCCTTGGCTTCCTGATCCTCGAGCTTGATCTCCTCACGGATCAGGCTGACGACGTTGCGGACGGAATTATCAGCGGCGTCGGCCGGGATGATGGTGAGCCGGACTTCAGTGCCTTTCGTGCCGCGGATCTTTTCCACGATCTTGTTCAGGGGCATCTCGATGACATCCAGCGGTTCTTCTTCGCCCTGGGCGACAGCGACGATGCGGTCGTTCGGTTTCAGCTTCTTGCTGCGGGCGGCCGGTCCGCCGGGTACCAGTTCCATGATCTTGCAGTAACCGTCATCTGTGGTGAGCTGGGCGCCGATGCCGACGAGGGAGAGGCGCATGCCGATGGAGAAATTGTCCAGCTCCGATTTGGTCATGTAATCTGAGTGGGGATCGTAGATGGTGCCCAAGATGGTGAGATACTCGCCCAGCACCTGTTCGGCATCAAAAGCCTCCATGGCCTTGAAGATGCGGTCGTAGCGTTTGCTGATGGATTTGACGATCTCTTCCGGGGTTTTCTTGTTCAGCTTTTCCGTGAGGTATTCGAAACGGACGCGATCGCGCCAGAGCTGCTTGGCTTCCTTCAAGTCTTTAGGACGAGCGGCTTCTTTGCGGTTCAGCAGGAAGCGTTCGTCGGTATCGAACTCGAACTTCTCGGTTTCCAGCAGGGTGTTCACATAAGTGTTCTGCAGGCGGAGATGCTCGATGAAGCGGTTGAAAATGATATAAGCCGGGGAGGTATCGCCGGAATTCACGGTCATCTCATCCAGCTTGGTGCGCCATTTGTTGAACTCTTCCACATCGCTCTGGAAGAAATAGATGTGTTGCGGGTCCAGACGGTCCAGATAATGGTCAAGGAACTTGCTGGATACCTCGTCGTTGAAGGCCATTTGGGAATAGTGGGCGCGCTCCAGCATCCGGGCGGTCAGGATGGCGGTGGTGGCATCATTGGGGCCGGGCTCCAGTGGCTTCCACTCCAGGGCCAAGGCGCGTAGTGGCAGCAGGGCGATGACCAGCAAGGCCATCAAAGCAGAGAGTTTGCGAAACTTCATGATAATAAGCTGGGCTGACAACGCAGGAACCGTAACACATCCGTTTCCGTTTGCACGGAGAACTTTTTCCGGGCTTTCTCGTGTCAGTTCTATGTATCAGACCGGAGTGGTATGATTTCGTTAGATAATATTATCATTCGCCTGGATACGCCAGCCTTTGGGGCTAAAAATACCGCCTATCCCGTAGGTAATCTGAGGCTGGTAGGAAAATTAGCCCGGGAGAACACTTTTAAGAGCAGAATTTATTAGGATTGCTCGCGGGCTTTCATGCGTTTTGCCCGCTGGCCGAGGGCGTCGTAGGTGGCGTATTTATACATCTCCGAGAGAGTGGGGTAGTTGAAGCAAGTTTGGATGAAAAGATCGGCGCCGGATTTGGTCTGAAGGGCCATAAGGCCGATATGGATGAGCTCACTGGCCTGTTCGCCGATGACATGCACGCCGAGGAGTTTCATGTCGTCCTCGGCAAAGATGAGTTTCAGGAAGCCTTCCTTGTCACCGATGATCTGGCCGCGGGCATTGTGGGCATAGCGGGTGCGTCCGACGACATAGGGGACATTGTTTTGAGTCAGAGATTCCTCGGTTTCCCCTGCCATCGAACACTCAGGGATGGTATAGATGCCGTAGGGGAGGATATGGGCCACACCGGATTTGTACTTGAGGTCGAAGGCGTGAACCATCGCGACGCGGGCTTGTTCCATGGAGGTGGAGGCCAGGGCAGGGAAGCCGATGACATCGCCCACGGCATAGATGTGCGGGACGGCAGTCTGGTAGTTGGCGTTCACTTCGAGGGTGCCGCGTTTGGAGGGTTGCACGCCGAAGTTTTCGAGGTTCATGCCCTCGGTGTTGCCGGTGCGTCCGGTGGCGGCGAGGATATTTTGGACGGCCAGGCGTTTGCTCGATTTCATCGTGACGATGATCTCTTCCTGGGCACTGACGGACTCGATGGAATCGGGCATGTGGAGGTCCACGCCCATGTTGGTCATGTTGGCGGCGAAGGCATGAGATATCTCGGCGTCCAAAAAGCCAAGTAAGCGATCGCGGCCTTCCACCAGGGAGACTTTCACGCCAAGGGCAGAGAAGAGGCAGGCATACTCGCAGCCGATGACACCGCCGCCCGCGATGAGCATGGTGGCGGGAATCTCGCGGAGATTCAGGATAGTATCCGAGTCATATACGCGCGCATCGTGAAAAGGGAACTGCGGCGGATGATGCGGATGTGAGCCGGTGGCGATGAGGATGATCTCTCCGCGGATGTGAGCGGCAGGAGAATGGGATGGTTTGACGGAAATGGTGTGAGCGTCCTCGAAGGAGGCAAAGCCTTTGTAGAGGTCCACCTTGTGGCGCTTGAGATTCTCGGCGATGCGGGCGCGCTCCGTTTGGACGACCTGTTGTTCGCGATAGAGGAAGTCACGGGCAGTGACTTTGTCTTTCAGGGAGAAATTGATGCCGTAGAGGCCGCGCTGGTGGAAGCCGGAGAGGTAGAGTGCGGTTTCTCGCAGTGTCTTCGAGGGGAGCGTGCCGGTATTGGCGGCGGCACCGCCGAGTACCGGCTCTTTCTCGATGAGCGCGACGCGTTTGCCGAAGTAGGCCGCTTGCGCGGCACCTTTCTCACCGGCCGGACCGGAGCCGATGACCACGAGGTCATAGTGTTTGGTCTCCATGAGGGAGGCGATATTGCCGAAAGGGATTGGCCGGATAATAGCGGCAAGTCTTTGCCGGGCAAAGGAAAAAGGGAGCAAGGACAGGAGGATAGATAAAAAGTTGGATTGATGAGCCGAGTAATTCAAGGAATCGCAGGCGAGGAGAGAAATTCGTTGACCGGGTGCGAATAAATCTCTTTCGTGATGCGTCTGCCATCCTTTCGCATCACTCGCGGGCGGACTATGTCGAGACACAACTTATATTATGGCCAAGAATGCTGAATCGAATACGGGCAAGTGGATGGCGCTGCTGGCGGCTATCCTAGGCTGGTTGTTTGATGGATTTGAGATGGGGTTGTTTCCGCTGGCTGGTGGACCGGCCTTGGCGGATCTGCTGAAGGCGCAACCGGGAACGCCAGAGGTGAACCAATGGTTTTCTGTGATCTATGCAGTCTTTCTGGTGGGGGCAGCCACGGGAGGGGTGCGTTTCGGCTGGCTGGGTGACCGCATCGGGCGGGTGAAAGCGATGTCACTAAGCATCTTTGCGTATGCGATCTTTACCGGTCTGTGCGGGTTTGCCACGGAGGCTTGGCATATCGCCGTGTAGCGCTTCATCGCCTCATTGGGCATGGGGGGAGAGTGGTCGTTGGGGGTGGCGCTGGTGAATGAATTGTGGCCGAACAAATCCCGAGCCCTCACGGCCGGTTTGATCGGCGCGGCGGCGAACGTCGGTTTCATGCTGGTCGGTTTTCTGAGCTTGAGCCTCTCGAAATTCATCGGGGGCGTGGAAAGCGTGCTGGTGGGCATCGGGCTTTCCGACAGCATGGTGGAGTCGCTTCTTGGCAACGGTGCATGGCGCTTTCTGATGATCAGCGGGGCCTTGCCGGCATTGCTGATCTTCATGGTGCGATTATTCGTGCCGGAATCACATAAATGGGAAGAGGAGAAGAAGAAGGGGGGCACGGATCATTGGGCCACGGTGGACCTGATGGGTGTATTGATAGGTTGCGTGGGCACGATGGCGATCATCTACATGTGGTCACCCGCCGCGGCTGAAATTCCCGGTGTGGTCAAGATCCTGGTGACCATCATCGGACTGGCGATCGCACTGGTGGGTTATCTCTATCCGGTGAAACGCTATCTCGCGCGTTCCCGCATCAGTGGCAGCATGACCCCGGAAAAAGAAGCAAGTGTCATCAAGATGATGTTGTTGGGGGCGGGGTTGGCGGGAGTGGCATTGCTGGGGACGTGGGGTTCCATCCAATGGGCGGCGAAGTGGGCCGGGGAAATGGCGAATGATCCCTCGTTACACGCCAAGGAATACACGCAGATCTGGCTGGCGGTCGGGGCCATCGTGGGAACGATGGTGGCGGCGTTGATGGGAGACTACATCAAACGCCGGACGACGTATGCGATCCTCTGCGTCGCATCATTGCTTTCCGCCTTATACTTGTATCAGTTCAATGATTCGTATGGCACGCACTTCCTGTTCTCGGTGTTCATCGCGGGCGGGGTGACGGCGTCCTTCTACGGTTTTTTCCCGCTGTATCTGCCGGAGCTTTTCCCGACCAGTGTGCGCGCCACGGGTCAGGGTTTTGCGTTTAATTTTGGTCGCATCATCGCGGCTATCGGCGGATTACAGACGGCGACGTTGACGATCTATTTCGGGGGTAATTTTGCCAAAGCGGGCTCGGTGCTGGCAGGCATTTACGTAGTAGGTCTGCTGGTGATCTATTTCTGTCCGGAAACGAAGGGCAAGGAACTGCCAGAGTAGCCGGGGAAGGGGCGAGTCGCCTATCCTTCTGAGCGGACGGGTGTCGGGCTGGGGTGATAGTGACAGGGGAAGACTACGCGGAAGGTGGTGCCGGTCTCGACGTCGCTGGCCAGTTCGAGGCTGGCGTCGAGCAATTCGCAGAGGCGCTTGACGATGGAGAGGCCGATGCCTTCGCCGGGTTTGTGGTAGGCGGTGAAGGTTTCCTCCGGTGCGAGCGGAGAGGAGGGGATCAGCACCTGAGAGGTTTCGCCGTTGGTGGCGGCGGTTTTTTCGTCGGACTCGCGGGCGCTGGCAGTGGCTGCTTTGAGCCCGTCAGACATCGATTCACCCGCGGCGGTGGGCAGGCCGGGACCGGTATCCTGGATCTTCAGCCACCAGTTCATTTTTTCCTCACCCCAGCTCACGGTGACGCCGCCCGCCCGGGTGTATTGGAGGGCATTCTGCAGCAGGTTTTGCAGGAGACGCCGGACTTTGCCGCTGTCGCCCTGGACGACTAGAACGTCCGGTCCGGAGACGTTGAGATACAAGCCGCGATCGGAGGCGATGGGCCGGTAGGCGGTGCCCAGTTCCGTCAGGATGTAGGCTACGTCAATCGTGGTGATCTCGCGAGTTTCCTGACCGGCCTCGAGGCGCGCCAGTTCAAGGAGGTCATGCAGCATGGTGGTGACCGTTTGGAGTGCGGTATTCAGATTGGTGGCGAACTCCTCACGTCCCGAATCGTCCAGCAGTTCCGCGCCTTGGAGGTTCGCACTCATGCTGACCCCGAGGACGTTGTTGTGCAGATCGTGCACCGCCTGATGGATGAGGGTGGCCCGGCGTCGTTCCACCTCATGCAGCTTGCCGAGGGCCGTTTGCAGGTCGCCCATGCGGCCGGCAGCCTCCGCCTGTTGCATGCGTTCGAACTGGGTGGCGCTCTCGCTGATGGCCTCGTTGACCATGATGATCAACTGGCGGTTGGCTTCTCCCAAAGTCGCCGGGGCGAATTCCGGATGGCTATCGGCAAAGGCGACGAGTTCCTCGAAAAGGCAGAGCTGGAGATGGCCCCATTCACGCATGAGTTCCTGCAGGCGATAGCCTTGCTGCCAGCGGTGCAGACCATGCTTCACTTCTTCCTGGTTCTGCTCCACACCCGCGGCCTCGGAATCCGCACCCCCGGGGTGGGAACGGAGCTGCCACTCGAAGGCGTCGAGGACTTCGGGGATGTGATCGTTGAACTGGCCACGGGTGAGGGAGTGGGCGGTGGTCTGCGCCGGATCGGCATTGGTGACCGTCCGCCAGGCCAGCAGGATCGCGTGGCGTCGCGCCGCCAGATGTTCGCTGAGTGCGTTCAACTGGTCGCGAGTGCTTAAAGACATGTGGGTGGACTATGGATGGTATGGGGGGATACGCAAGCTTGGGGGT
>CAZRGY010000040.1:0-15421 GCA_964599715.1 uncultured Verrucomicrobiota bacterium
TGCCCGACGGATGATGGGATACAGGCTGAATTTATCGCTACCGCTATGCACGCTCAGTTTCAGATTCGCCGGTAAACCGTATTTGGCGATCGCATAAGCGATCACGGCCAAATCGTCGTTGAACTCTTTTTCAAACTGCGCCAAGTCACCCACGTAATCCACGCCCTTGTTGAAGCGACCGGTGAATTTGGGTGCGATGGTCTGCACCTTCACCTTCTCATCGGCCAGCGCGGCCAGAATGATCAACAACTCAGGCGGAGTCTGCGGCGAATCCGTCTCATCCATCGAAACCTCGGCGATGAAATTCTCTTCCCCTTTCTTCTCCGCCGCGATGTGCCGGTAGATATTACCCGCCTCTTGCACTGCCAGCAAAAACTTGCCTGCGACCCGTTCCACTTCCTCGCGGGATATCTCGAACGGACGCTCAATCCCGGCGATGGACACGGTGCCAACCAATTCAGGGTGACGATCCACAAACGCCTTCACAGCTTCCGGCGCAGCCGGTTTGCCGATGAAATCAGCCACATCCAGCGTGAAGAAATCCGAGCAAGGCAGAAAGCGACCGACCGTTTTCAGTCCGATATGGTCGGCATCCACATGCCAGCCTTTCGTCCACCCCAAGGCAGCGACCGCGTCTTTCGCCGCCGCCAGCACCGACGATGGCTCCGAGCCGATAAAGGTGTGTTCGCGGTTGGATTTGTTCCAGACCGGCGCGACCTCAACCCCATCCGTCGCGATCTTTTGAAAAGCCTTGAGTTGCGCCTTGGCCTGATGGGCAAAGCGATCACCGACACCGATAGTATATTTTTCCAGGATCAACATAGTTAAATACGCCTGGCAACAGACATACCGTGGCACAGGTGCGTTTCATAATTAGACGTTAAGTGGTTACTCTTTTTATGTTGCTGAACGGACAAAGTCTGTTGAAATCCGGCCATGTCCGCCGCCAATCTCCAAAGCCGGTTCTTTGCCCGCATGGGTGAACCGCAGGAGTTCCGGCGGTTGTTCGAGCATCTGCCAGGGGTTTACTTCTTTGTTAAAGATGAGAATAGCCGTCTCATCGCCGCCAGCCGTTCGATTTTGGAGCGTTTTGGACTCAAGAACGAGTCGGAACTCATCGGCACCACAGATCACGACTACTTTCCTCCCGAAGTGGCCGACGGCTTTATCCGGGATGACCAGGGTGTTTTGAAATCCGGCCAGCCACTCCTGAACCGTTTGGAGATCTGGTACAATGAGCAGCGTATCCTCGACTGGTTCATCACCACCAAACTTCCGGTGCATGGACGGGATGGCTCCATCATCGGCCTTATGGGCATCACCCACAGCTATGAAGGCCGCCGTGTCTCCTACGCCCCCTTCTCCAATGTCTCCAAAGCGGTGGAATACATCCGTAACAACTTTCAGAGCAAACTGACCAATCCAGGATTGGCCAAAGCCGCCGGTCTTTCCGAACGCCAATTGAATCGGAAGTTCCACGAGGCATTCGGCATGACGCCCTACGAATTCATCACCCGTACGCGCATCCAAGGGGCCAGCGAAGCCCTTGCCCGCTCAGACGCCCCCATCGTGCAGATCGCCGTTGAGTTCGGGTTTTGTGATCAGAGCGCCTTCACCCTCCAGTTCCGCAAACATACGGGCATCACCCCAAAACAATTCCGACGGAGGTACCATTCCCCGGCCTAGCCATTTGCAGCCATATTCGACCACCACCATTCGCTCAAGTCAGGATATCTTTGATGACGTGCCCATGTACATCGGTGAGCCGCCGCTCGATGCCGTTGTGATAATAGCTCAAGCGTTCGTGATCCAACCCCATCAGATGCAGGATGGTGGCATGCAGGTCATAGATGGTCGAAATATTCTCCACCGCCCTGTGCCCCAGCTCATCGGTCGCTCCATAGCTGAAACCGCGCTTCACCCCTGCCCCGGTCAGCCAGGTTGTGAAACCATCCGGGTTATGATCTCGTCCGCTGGCTCCTTTTTGAAAAGTCGGCATCCGGCCAAATTCCGTGGTCCACACCACCAATGTATCGTCCAAAAGACCGCGCTGCTTTAAGTCTCGCAGCAAGGCCGCAGTGGGCCGGTCAAAGATCGGCGCGTGGATATCATACTGTTCCTTCAACTTCTTGTGACCATCCCAATTACCGACACCTTCGCCCATGGCATAGGCTCCGTTGAAGAGTTGCACACAGCGGACGTTCCGTTCCAGCAGACGTCGTGCGAGGATGCAGTTCTTCGCATAACCGCTGCGCACCGGGTCGGCATCATCCGCACCATACGCCGCCAGTGTAGCCGCCGGTTCACTGGAGATATCGCTCACTTCCGGCACCGACAGCTGCATCTTCGCCGCCAATTCGTAACTGGCGATCCGTGCGGATAACTCGAAATCGCCCGGGAACCTCTCCAGATGCCGGTCATTCAACATCCGCAACACCTCGCGCGCGGCGGCATCGGTCCCCGCCGTGACCCCGGCGGGCCGCGCCAGATTGTAGATCGGTCGCTTGGCATTGAACGCCGTGCCCTGGAACACTGCGGGCAGGAAACCGTTTGCCCAATGATTCACCCCCGCTTGTGGCACCCCGCGTGGATCTGGGATGGCGACAAATGCTGGCAGATCATCGGCTTCTGAACCTAAGGCATAACTGGCCCACGAACCGATGCTCGGAAAACCATCGAGGGTGAACCCAGTGCTCATCTGGTTCTCCGCCGGACCGTGCGTATTCGACTTCGCGGTCATCGAGTGGATAAAGCACAGATCATCCGCCAACCCGGCCAGGTGCGGGAACATCTCGGAGATCATCTTGCCGCTCTGCCCGCGTGGCTTGAACTCATAAAGCGGTCGGGTGAGGTTTCCGTTCTCACCTTGAAAGGTGACGAAATTCTCCTTCGCTCCCGGCATTGGCAATCCGTCCATCTTCGCCAATTGCGGCTTCCAATCCCACGATTCCAGATGACTGCAAGCCCCAGAGCAAAAGATGACGAGCACCCGTTTGGCCTTCGCCGGGAAATGCGGCGGCCGGGCACGCAGAGGATTGTCGGCACTGATCACTGGCCGGATCGGTGCCTGCCCGTCAGCCGCCAGCAATCCATTCTCCCCCAGCAGACTGGTCAGCGCTATCCCTGCCAGTCCGGTGCCCGCGTATTCCAGAAACGACCGGCGGTTAAGCAACTGTCGTCCCGCATTAGTGATAGGGTTCGCGCTCATGGAATAAAAAGGAACTCGTCGGCATTGAGTAACACCCGGCAGAAGGTAGCCAACCCGTGCTCCTTGATAAGCGTTTCACAGGTACTGACTTCATCCGGTTCAGGCTCACGGTTAAACACGAGTTGAAAGCCGCGCCGAACCTGCCCCTTCGGCTGATCTCCTGCTTCCTTTTGAAGTCGTTTGGCGAACAGTTCCGCCTGCTGCAATACAAACCCGCTGTTGAAAAGGTTCAACGCCTGCAACGGCGTGGTGGACCGCGAGCGCTTGGGCGATGCCTGCCCCGCATCCGGACAATCAAACGCGCCAAAGGTGGAATCCTGCGCCATCCGCACTTTCGTCTGATACACCATGCGTCGCCATTCCGCCGGGCCATACTCAAGTTTTGGATCATACACGCGGACGTAATTGTTATTCGGCGCGAATACGCTGAATCCCGGGCCGCCCATCCGCAAATCCAGCGTGCCAGACACGGCCAGCATGGCGTCACGAATGGGTTCCGCTTCCAATCGCCGGGGCGGGAACCGCCACAGCAAACGCCCGGCAGCATCCACTGTCTGTGCCTTGGGATTAGGTGCACTCCCCTGCCGCCAGGTGGCGGAGAGCACAATCAAGCGCTGCATATGCTTCACACTCCACCCCTGCTCGCGAAACTCGCCAGCCAGCCAGTCGAGCAGTTCCGGATGCGATGGCTTCGCCCCGTTTAACCCGAAGTCACTGGGAGTGCTGACAATCCCCTCTCCGAAATGATGTTGCCATAGGCGGTTCACCATCACCCGCGCCGGCAAAGGGTTTTGATCTTCCATCAACCAGCGCGCAAAAGCCAATCGGCGTTCCCGCTCCGGTTCATCACCTGAAAGCGTTAACGGGAGACCCAATGCCGCCACCGCGGCGGGTGCCACTTCCTCGCGAGGTTGCGTCACATCGCCGCGATGCAACCGCTGTATTGGACTCGGTTGCTCAAACCGCCCCGCATAGACCTGCGGCAGATTCGTCAATGCTCGTAGCTTTTGCTCCCATGCCTCCTTTTCGGCCAATGCCGCACGATACTCGGCCCGCTGCGCATCGTTTAAGCCAGCCGGTTCTTCCTTGTCCCGTTTGGCTTTCTCGTCCGCCCACGGCTCCCGATCCATGGAGCCAGCCACGAGTTTCCAATCGTTCGTGCCTTGGGCCACTTCGATACGATAATCAATCGCGAGGCGATCACGATGGCGCAGCGTGCGATCACGTCCCCAGACCACCAGATCAATGCGCTCCGGCTGCGCGAACTCCACCTCCACCCATCCGGTGCCTTTCATCTTCGATATCCAGCCATGGTCATCGCTATACAGACCGTCATTCAACTTGACCAGATGATGCTTGCCTGCAGTCGAACGGTTGCTCGATGATGTCGCCTTCGCACCGGCGCTCGCCAGCGCAACGTTCCTGCGCTCTGGCCCCGCCGTGTAGATTTCCAGCTCATCAATACAAGGCTCATATCGATTATTCTCACTGGTGGCCAAGATGGTGAAGCGAACGCGTGTCGCCACCTGGGGAATGAACCGTTCAGAATTCATCTGCGGATGCACCGACGGGCGTAGGCTTGTGGGCTGACTCTCCACGGAAGCCAGCGGCTCAAACCCATACAACCGCTGCGCCGCCACCGCCAATCCGGCCTGGATCACGGGCATTTCCTGTTGCCGTTCCTCCCAGTCAGGCGGGCGCACCGGCCGTTCACCATGCCGCACCCCGGCAAAGACGGCTTGGATCGAATAATAGTCCACCTGTGTCACCGGATCGAACTTGTGGTCGTGACACCGCGCACAATGCAACGTCAGCCCGAGAAACGCCCCACCCACCCCGGCCACCATATCGCTCAGTTCATCCTGTCGCGCTCGAAGTTTGGATTCCTCATCCTTCCCCACCTGCCCCGGCAACAAGGCCGCAGCGGCCACGAGGAAACCAGTGGCCGGATCAACGCCCACTGCATCACCCGCCAACTGCTCTTGGATGAAACGCGGATAAGGAATATCCTCGTTGAACGCCCGGATGACATAGTCACGATACGGCCAGGCATTCTCACGCGGCGTGTTTACCTCAAATCCATGCGTCTCACCGAAAGGGATGACATCCAGCCAATGCCGCCCCCAACGCTCTCCATAACGAGGTGAGGCAAGCAGCTTGTCCACCAACTGCTCATAAGCATCTGGACGCTTGTCCGCCAGAAATACCACCACGTCTTCAGGGGTCGGCGGCAACCCGTGCAGGATGAAATAAAGCCGCCGGATCAACGTGCGCCGATCGGCTTCCGGTGATAGCTGCAAACCTTTTTCCGCCAGCTTTTGCCCGATAAACGCATCAATCGAGTTACGCTGCCTTCCTGATACTTTCAGCACTTCCGGTTTCTTCAACGGCTGATAGGCCCAGTGCTTCGCCGCCGCACTCTCCACCTTGACACTGGCACTGTCTGGCCAGATCGCGCCCTGATCAATCCATGCCCGCAACAGGCCGACCTGCTCCGGCGTCAACCGCTTCCCTTTCGGCGGCATAAGCATTTCTTCATCCGAGCCGGCCACGTAATGGATGAGCGGACTCTCGGCACTCTTGCCCGGCACGATGGCCACGCCATGCGTGTCCCCCCCTTTGAGCGCGATTTCTCTCACATCCACCCGAAAGGCGTTCTTCTGTTTATCCGGCCCGTGGCATGAGCGGCATTGCTCAACGAAAATCGGCTGGATATCCTTCACAAAATCCACACTTCGCTTCGCCGCTGAAGGCAGCACCACAGTTTGAGCACCAGCCTCAATCAGACCGGCCATGAGCAAGCCACTCAAGACATAGAAAATCCGGACGATGAATACAGAAACCGTGCTGTTCCTTATATTTTTTGTGCTTTTCATCTCGAAAACGACCTGCCGCCAAACAGATACACGCACCCGATTCAGGATCAAGTGCTTCAAGCTCATTCAAGCCAAGCCAGTTTTGTTGCGAGCGGTTAGAGTAGTTCGCTCCCCGGGCCGTGGCAAAACCTTCTTCCATCACAGGTTTAGAAACATGCCAGACTATGAAGCCTTTACTTATCCTTGTTTTCATTCGGCATGATAGGGCGCTATACCCGAAGAGAACTATACGAGGAAAACTCGGCCCCGTAGCCGTGTGCCGATTTTTGTGCCGATTTAAGTCAGAAATGCGATACCTCGCGAAGACGTGAACGGGGTGAGGGAACTCGAAAAGCCCTTATTTCCTTAAAAAGATGGTGGGCGCTGAGGGACTCGAACCCCCGACCAAATGCGTGTAAGGCATCTGCGCTAGCCACTGCGCCAAGCGCCCGACCGCCGCAGACCCTAATGCACCCGCCCGCCCCTTGGCAACGGGAACTTTGCCCGCCCTCCAGACTCAGACTCACTCGCCAGCCACGCCGCCATCTGCTGGCCCAAACTGCGGGCTCCTGACCAAAGTTGCGGAACAGATGCCCTTCCCACCTAATTTCTCGCAATCAACTTGTCACCCTTGGGAGAATACGATTTATCAGGAAGTTTCTGCATTCTTTTCGAATCTATGATGGCGCACGCCTGTGATTGTGCTATAAGAGGTGACTTTGAAGACTCTTAAGCAGAAAAGTCGTACTTCCTTGCCACCTTTTGCCACTGGGCAAGTCTGGCAACTGGAAAACTCACGTCTCCAAATTGGCACCATCGGCAAAACCCTCGTTCATTATAAGCATTTCCGCGGCACCACTGTCCGTTCCCCGGTCTCTCTCACCGGCAAGGCCACGCTGGAAAAATTTCTGATCGAGAATGACGCGGTCTTGATCGAATCCTAGTCCCCGTAGTTGACGGGATCGGCAAACCGCTTAGCCGCTTCACCAGGCAAGTGGTCGGTCAGTCCGTCCAGTCAAACCCCAGCGTTGACAGGATAGCGTGCCTGTTGTCCTTTAGTGCGTCACCCGACTCAACTGAAAGAACAGCGCTATGCGTAAGACCATTGCTATATTCTGCACTTTTGCTGCCCTCATCACTCCAAGCTACGCCTTGGATTTCAAAGAAGTTCCTGATTGGCTAAAACTGCCTGAGGGTCGTCCCCAGATCGGGAACATGCACGGCGACATCGCGGTCAGTTCCAAAGGAGATATCTACGTCAGCACGATGGACCCCAAGGCGGGTGTCCAAGTTTACAACGCCAAGGGCAAGTTCCTGCGCACTCTGCCAGATGCGCCGAATGATTTTCACGGCTTCGTCATTCATAAAAACGCTGATGGCGAGTTCATCTACGGCCCCCGGTTGAGTGGTCAATGTATTGTCAAGCTCACCTTGGAAGGCAAGGAAGTCATGAACATTCCTGCGTCTGCCATCCCTGATGAATTCAAGAACAAGGGTAAAGATGGCAAACCCTTCGTCCGCCTTACCGGCATGGACGTGGCCCCAAACGGCGATCTCTTTGTCACAGATGGCTACGCCAGCTCCTACGTCCATCGCTTCGACAAGAACGGCAAATACATCAAATCCTTTGGCGGTTCCAAGGCACCCTATGGATTCAAAACCCTGCACAAAATCGCGATCGATACGCGCTTCACCCCCGCCCGTATCATCGGCTGTGACCGCGCCAATATGCGCATGATCCACATGTCCTTGGATGGTGAATTCCTCGGAGTGATCGCGACCGATCTGCTGCTGCCAGCTGCCGTAGCGGTGCAAGGTGACTACGCTCTCGTGGGCGAACTCAAAGGAGACGTCAGCGTGCTGGACAAGGAAGGCAAGGTCGTCACCAAGATCGGTTCGAACAAAGAGGCCGACCAAGTCGGTAAGAACTCTGTGGCTCCTGCGATGTGGATCAACGGTATCGTTACTGCCCCACACGGAGTGGCCTTTGACAAGAAGGGCAACATCTTCGTGGCAGAATACAGCACGGCCGGACGCGTGCACTTCTTCAAGAAGCAGTAGCCAAAATTTAAGCAAGCAAAAGGGCTGGTCGCACATGTGCAACCAGCCCTTTTCATTTTGATTCTTTAATTCAACTCACAGACGCAGGTAGCTGCGCAACTTTGTCAGCAACTTGGCCCCCATCCCCTTCACCTTCACCAAGTCTTCCAACTGCTCGAACGGGCGTGCCTTGACGATTCCTTCCGCCACTTTCGCCGGCATGCCTTTCACAGCCGTCAGGTCCTCGGCACTGGCAGAGTTCACCGAGACCTTGCCGTCTTGCTTGCTCTTCTTGGCAGGTTTCTTGGTCGCCACCGTAGCAACTGGTTGTGCCACTACCGGAGTTTCCACCACCTCAGCGACAGCAGGTGCAGCTTCTACTGCGGGTGCGACTGCTTCAGTTACCAGCTCAACCGGGACAACCACGGGAGCGATGGGTTCAGCCACCGTGAACTCAACTACTGGCTGAAAAGCCGGCATGACGGAGACCAATTGATTGAAGTTCACAAAATCACGGGTGATGAAACCCGCTTCAGTCCACTCCCACAGCATCAGCACATAATTCCAAACACCGACGGGCGGTTCGGAAAACGACAGGTCGAATTCGCGGATGGCCGATTCTGTCTGGCCGAAGATTTGTCCGAGGTTCGCACCGGCAAGTTTCACCCCGGCGAATGCACCACCAGCATAAGGTTCCGAAAGCGCCCACAACTCGATGGCCAACGTGCCGCTCAGGTTGTCCGCACTACGTGGGTTGAAGATGCTGCCCACATTGATGTGCACCCGATCATTCTCGATCCGGTAACCGACGCTGCCACGGAGCTGCGGCAGGTAGAACTCCTGACGGCGTGGATAGACATAGAAGTCGTGTATCTCATCATAGCAGCCATAGCTGCCCGCCACGAGTACCAGCACCATGCTGTAATCCGCCTGACCGGCCAGCAGACTGGCATCCGCACGCACTTCAAAGTGTTCGATGTCGTCCGCGATCTCACCGATCGGAGGCAACCCAACTTGGGCTACCAAGTGCCCAGTGATATCAGCGGCATTAAAGGGAGCTTGCGGACATGCCCAGAGCTGCAAGGCCCAGTTGCGGTTGTGGGCTGCCGCATCCCAGACGGTGAACATGGCGTGCAGCGCCACCGTATCGCCTTCCAAACGATACCCGTGACTGGCTCCAAAGGTAGCCAGTGAATATCCCGTCATGCGGGCATAAATCTTCTCAAATATTTCCTGTTTCATGTGCCCACAATGAAAAGGAAAACCGCGAGCGGCGACAAGATGCGCCATGTCACAATTCAATGAATTCTTTTCAGGAATTGGATGAGATACCCGCGCCTAACGAAGGCAATAAACCAGCAATCAAGCCCACCAAAAAAGCTATATCACCTTTATATAAAGGCATTTAACCAGCGATAGCTAAACCAAGACCAGCCCTTACTTCTTGGGCAGATGTTCCTCGATGGAACGGGCTACCTGTTTGGCCAAGTGATCTGAGCCTTCCTTGGTAAAATGTACGTTTTGCGGCAACTGATGTGTCGCCAAGGTGGGCATGATGTAAGCGTAGAGGTCATCCGTATCTACACCCTCTTCTTTCATGATCTTTGCCGCCACCTTGTTATAGACGGGAATGTCTTCGAACTTACGGGGCGGATTCAATTCGCCTTTCGGCACAGGTGTCGTAGCGGCCCAGATAAGTTTCGCCCCGGTGGCTTTCATCTTCTTCACCAGCTCGCGCAGATTCTTTTCATACTCATCAGGTTCCACCTGGCGCGTGGTCTCGGTCATGTATTTGGCATCATGGAGACCGAAGTTGAAATGGATCACATCCCATTTTCCATTGCCCAACCACGAATCGATCTTGGCAGTGCCATTTTTCGTCGGGCCACCATTCGTCGGGATACGATGCACGTTTGCCTTGCCTTCAAGCAAAGCCCGCACCGGTAGCGTGTAACCAATCGAAATGGAATCACCAATGATCAGGACACGAGGCAGCCCGGCCTTATCCTCGATCGGAGCCATGGCGGGATTCGGCGCCGCCTTCTTGGCTTTGGGTGCCTCGGTCTTTTTGGCTTTGGTATCTTTCGCTTTTTCTTGCGCCATCGCCGGCACGACCAGTGCCAAAGCCAAAAATGCGCTGAAAAGTATGTGGGTGGATTTCTTCATAATCGTGTGTCTTCTATTTCTTTTCGCTGGCGTATGCCTTGTAAGCCGCTTCGATATCAGCCGTCTTCGGGTCTCCTTTGTGCAGGATGATACGGTGACGCAAGACCAGCTTGTCGCCCGGCTTCAGCGTCGTGGTTCCATCCTCAGCCGTCTTGTCGAGGTTCTTCGTGCCAAACGGATTCGCCGTCAGCAAACCATAGGTGCGCACATGCCAAGGCGTGGGATAACGGAAGCTGCTCGGGTGATTGAACATCGTGATCCCGACCATCTCGCCATCGAGCGGACCATAGTAGGAGCACCACTTGGCGCGTGTCCCCCAGGCATCTTTGTCGGCTTTGCCTTCACTGGTCAGGATATGCCCGCCCTTCTTGCTATCCACGGCCATGACCGTCGGCACGCGCAAACTAAATCCAGCATCTTTCGCATCAGTAAAAACCACCGGCTCGCCCACGGCCTTGAACGTGATGTCGCAGTCGATGATGCGTTGGTCGCCATTGACCTGAAAAGCGTAGCGACGTTCGTCTTCCATGAATTTCTTGCCGTTCACATCGTAGTAATCATCCGCCGTGACCAGCAGGACATGGTCGTTCTTTACCTCTACCTTTTTGAATTCGCGATGCTTCGTCTGGCCGAGACGCTTCGCACGTTCCTTCATGGATGCGCTCTTGGATTCATTAAAGGTGCGTTGCTCATGCCAAGTCTCGACCCCGCTCACATCTTCATGGCCAAACCAGATACTACGGTGATGCGGGTGGTCATGCTGTTCGCCCTCGATCTTCTCCATCGGATAAGCGCGCGTGACCGGCTTTCCCGTAGGCCCGATGACCGGCCAGAGGTAAGGCTTGTTGGATTCGCTCTTGATGACGTATTTCGTGAACAGTTCACCCTTATATTTGATCGTATACGCATCATCACCCTTTTCGAGGGTGAACCCCTTGGGTTTGTCCGCTGCCAATAAGGGCAACGCCATGCTGGTCAAAAGCAGCAACGCTGCAGCCCGACGGGAAAGCTTGTTGAAATAGGTACTCATGTGTATGCGTCAATAAATACAGTCCAATTCCCGCTTCGTCACGCAGAGATTGTCGGCCTGAGATGGGTGTATTAGTCTCCGGCCTTGCGAAATACCGAACCAGATCACTACGCAACCCTCGGCCTGCACCGTGAATGCACCACGGAGCAGATCCGTGCCGCCTATCGGATTCTGGCCAAGCGCCTGCATCCGGATGTGAACCAAGGCGCAAATGACGCCATGGAACGCACGCAGGCCTTGAACGCCGCCTACGAGATCCTCAGTGATCCCGCAGAACGCCGGGCCTACGATGAAGCGCGAGTCGCCCGGGAGAAAGCCCCTGCCCAAACCAAGCGCTCCGGTAAAATCGACCGAAACATCTCGCAAGATGTTCACTTGAAAATCGAAGAGTTTTTACGGGGCACTGCTTTGGATGTGAAGGTGGATGACCCGGGCAATCCGGACGGCCGGGAGGTCTATGAACTTGTCATCCCGCCCGAAACGGCTCCCGGCGCACGTTTCCGCATCCCGCGTCATGGCGGCGGCTTAGTCGTGGTAAGAGTCCGTGCCCTGCCCGGTTTTCGCTTCAAGGTGCGCGGTTCCGATTTGCGTTGCGATCTGCGCATCAATCCGAAGCGCGCCAGTCAAGGTGGATACGAAATGATCCAAGGCGCAACGGGCTCCATGGTGCGGGTGCCCATCCCCAAGAATGTTTCCCGGGGGGAAGTGATACGGATTTCAGACGAAGGTTTGCCCAAAGCGCGGGGAGGCCGTGGAGACCTTTTGGTGCGCATCATGTACCGTCCCGAAATCAAAATCACCCGAAGCTCTTCCCGCTGAAGAGCACAACCGACTGAAGCAGTTTCATCTGATATGCGATTACGCGAATATCACGCCCGCGAGGCCGAGTCCATAGGACGGGCATAAGATACAGCCTGTGCATCCGCTGTTTTGAGCCGTTTCTTTTCAGCTTTCTTTGCCTTCTTCTCTATTTCTCTGCGCCGTTTTTCGAACTGATAATTTGGTTTAGCCATGCTGTTAACGAGACAACATACCTTTTTCAGCAAGAGCATGCGAAGGTTTATGCGAATTAATTTAACTGTCTCTTCATAAACCCCAATAAAATCAGGGGATTCGTGCAGTTAAAAATGTTTAAGGCTGCGAGCCCGTATACTTGGTCTCGGCCTTAGGATGAAATGTATCGTGGATAATCGTGAGCAATGAATTCTCTCCCTTCACATCATTATCCAGCGACCAGATCATGATGCCACCCAGTCCCTCATCACGGACGTACTGCGTCTTGGCTTTGATGGTCGGGATACCATTGTACCAAATCGTGCTGCCTATCTGGTCCACCTTCTCCGCGCCGGGATACTTGAGAAGTATCTCATCATAGCCATAGGCTGATTTCTTGAAATCATCACCAAAACCGTAGCCATAAAATGGCACGCCCAAGACCGCCTTTGATTTCGGCAACCCTTTATCCAGCCAGAACTTCACATTGCTGTGGGCAAACTCCAACGAGGAATGCTGTCCGGGGGAATTGGGGTTCCAAGCCCCTGCACCGTCGTAGGCCATGATGTTCACAAAATCGAAATGCTTCAGCGTCTCATCCTTCACCTTGTTCCCGCCATAGCCTTTGGAGAGTGCACACGTAAGCAACTTGCCCTTCGGCTTCAACACTTTCGCCAGTGACTCGATGAAAGCACCGTAATCCTCATTGATGGAAGGACCTTCGATATCAACATCCAGTCCGTCAAAACCGTGTTCATCCACATACGCGGCGATCTTTGCGGCAAAGGCGTCCCGTTTCGCTGCTGAGATCAGTTCAAAATAGCGTGCCTGCAATGCCTTGTTTTCCGAAGCCCCACCTCCGCCGATGGAAACCAGTATCTTTACGCCATTCGCCTTCGCCTTTCGGATCAACCCTCCGTTTTTCTTGCTGAACGAAAGGTCACCTTCAGCATTCTTAGGATTTTCGAAAGCGATGTTGATGTGGGTGAGTTTGCCGTATTCGATCGTCTCGGAGAAGGTATTCAAATCCACCCAGTTCGGCACGTACGCCACCACGCGATTCTCCGTGTAAGCGGCCAGCGAAAACATCAGCATGCCCAGCGCAGCCAAAGACCTTCGCCAGACCGGAGCGGGGTTGAACATCATGCAAGCGAAGCTAACGAACCCCTTTCCTTCCGGCAATCTCCAACCGGGGATACGGCGGCTTCATTTCTGAAACACTGCTTTCAGGGCTTCCACCAGCTTGTCTTGTGTAAAGGGTTTCTCCAGTACCGCACTGATTCCCAATGCCTTAAACTCCTTTGCCTCCCGCTCATCCAACCGTCCGCTCGCGATGATGATGCCGACGTCAGGAAGCATCCGCTTGAGCACCCGGACGAAGGCCAGTCCATCCATGTGCGGCATATGCGCATCCGTCAGCACCACCCGTAATTCAGCCCGTTTCTCCGCCACTTGGATCAGCGCCTCCGTGCCATCCGCCGCCGTGATCACATTAAAGTTCAAGGCCGTCAGCACCGCACGGGCTGCCTGCCTCACCGCCGGCTCATCATCGGCCACCAGGATGTACTCCCCATTGCCGCGAAACGCGTCCGGCGATTTTACAAGCATCGTTGTGTCCGTACTCCCGCCATCGGCCGGCAAGTAAACGGCAAAGGTGGTTCCTTGGCCGGGTACGGAGTAAACTCGGACAAAGCCACCATGGCTCTTGATGATTCCCATCACCGTCGAAAGCCCCAGGCCCGTCCCCTTGTCCAGACCTTTCGTGCTGAAGAACGGTTCAAAGATGCGCTCCACCAGCTCCGGCGGAATTCCCGTCCCGGTGTCAGTGACCCGCCAGACAACATAGCTGCCGGGCACCGCTTCGGGAACCGAGCTGGCATAAGCCGCGTCGATCTCCACATTCTCCGCCTCCAAGGTCAGTGTGCCGCCATTGGGCATCGCGTCCCGGGCGTTGACACACAGGTTCAGCAACACCTGATGCAGTTGGGTATTGTCACCCAGGATGGTTCTTAAACCCTTGGCGTAGTTGGTCTGCAGGCTGATGCTCTTCGGGAAAGTCCCCCGGATGATCTTCTCCATCTCTTTCAGGAGATGCTGCGGCTGGATGAGCAGACGCGCGCCATCAACGCCTTTGGCAAAGGTCAGGAGTTGCCGCACCATGTCCGCGCCGCGCTTGGCGCTGGTCTCCACCATGTCGATCAGCTTCGTCGCGTCCGGATACTCCATTCGCAACAGCTCCACCGACATAAGAATGGGTGCCAACGCGTTGTTCAGGTCATGCGCGACACCGCCCGCCAGGGTGCCGATGCTCTCCAGCCTTTGGGTGCGGAGCATCTGCTGCTCCACCCGTTTGCGATCGGTGATGTCCGTATTGATGACTAGGACGGATTTGGGGTTGCCCCGGACATCGTCGTGCAGCAGTGTGCGCCGGCTCTCCACGATGATGTCTTTGCCGCCCTTGGTGGTTTGCTGCAATTCCCCCATCCATTCACCCTTTTCCAAGATCAACCGCCGGGCTTCTTCATGGCGCACCGAGCTGTCGGTGGAGAAAAGTTCGTCTGCCCGTTTGCCGACCGCTTCTTCCGCCAGCCAGCCATAGAGCCGCTCTGCCCCTTTGTTCCAGTAAATGATGCGTTGCTCCAAGTTTCTCACATAAATGGCGTCTTGCGTCTTGTCCAGCAACGCCGCCTGCTCCCGGATCTGCTCTTCCGCCTCCTGACGCTTGTGTAACTCATCGGCCTCCGTCAAGGCCCGCTTCACCGCCGACGGGAGCCGGTCCAGCCGCTGCTTCAGGAGATAATCCGTGGCCCCGTGTTGCAGGCACTTCACGGCATCCTCCTCCCCGATGGACCCGGAGATCAACATCACCGGTGTGACCGAATTCTTTTCCCGCACCAGTTTCAACGCGGAGATGCCGTCATAGTCCGGCAGGTTATAGTCGCACAAGACGAGCTGGAACTGCCCGCTCGCCAGCGCCGCCTCAAAGCTTTGGCGGTTGTCCACATGGGTGATCTCGCAGACCAACCCGCCAGCCTCCAGTTTTCCCAAGATTAGTTCGGCATCCAGCGGACTGTCGTCCAGATGCAGTATTCGGATTGGTTTCATGTGGTATCAAAGGAAATGGTTCAC
>CAZRGY010000041.1:0-14997 GCA_964599715.1 uncultured Verrucomicrobiota bacterium
TCGGCGGGCCGCTCCGCTTTGCAAAGTGGCGTGGAGTGGCAAACCGGTGCAACGTGTTGGGGTCGTAGCTCAGTTGGTAGAGCGTCTCGTTCGCAATGAGAAGGTCAGGAGTTCAAGCCTCCTCGGCTCCACCATTCTTCCACACTCTATACCCAGCTACTCCAACCCCTCGGATAGGGTTAGATACCTCTGCAGAATTTTCGCCTCAAATTCATCTATCGAGGTCCGGATATCCATCAGGCTCTTGTCACGGTCACGCTTGCTTGGGTCCCACCAGCCGGTCTGGTTGAAATGATCGGCAGGGAAGGGGAATTGGATCTGCTCCACTGCTTTGATAGTTCCGTCCGGGCCATGCAGTTCAGTGGTCCAGAGCTGAGATTTTACGGACACCAGACCGTCGTTATCGCCCTCGTTTTTGTGGACGATGTCCCAGGCGGGGCGAAGCGGGAGCAAGGTGTCATTGCGCGGGGCGTGACTGGCACAAGCCCGGTAGCGAACAGAGTTGGATGCTTCAGCGGGTTCAGCGAGGCGATTGAACTCGGCACAAACGGAAGGTGTCAGGTCGGCGAAGCCGGAGAGGTCAAGCAGTGGTTCGGCCAGTTCGATGAGTGTGCTTCCACCATGAGACAATCCCCAATCCGCCAGACTGCTGCCCCAATGGGGCGTGCCTATGGTAGTGAGGCTGGCGATCGATGCTGCCATTTCTGGGTACGCCACGATCAGGCGCCGGGCATCGATGCCCCCCATGCTGTGGGCGAGCAGATGAACCTTGGTGGCGTTGGCTTGCTCCTTGATCTGCACAAGTTGCGCACCGAGTTCCACGGAACGTTGCGCGGTCCGTTTGGCGTAACTCAATGAGGCATGAAAAACCTCGTAGCCATGGCTTTGCAGGTGAGATTGGATATTCCGAAAGTAGTGGCTGCGATCTTTGGGGTGCCCATCCGGATTGGGGAAAATCTTGCGATAGCCTTCGTGCAACCAGTCGAAGCGGGCAATGCCGTGGACAAGGATGATGGGGTGGCTGGTCACAGGTCTTGGATTTTGAAACAATTTAAAGAGTGGGGGTTTTTTCCGCCAGCTTGAATTAATCATGCCTAGCTTTGTTTTTTTGACTTTCCGAGAGCCACAAAATTTATCCATTCTGTGGGTCTAGGAAGACGTATGTCACACCAACCTCTCACCGAATCTTTGGGCCATTGCTTGAAAGTGGTCATGACCATGGAGCCGGAATCTTGGATTTTACGCCGATTTGGCGGATATTTCCGGCGTTTTTCCTCGGATCGTCTGGATTGCAAGTTGCAGGAACTGGACAAGCCATTGCCCAAAGATACGGAGGCGGTGATCTACGCCAACTGGTCGCATCTCTACGAGTGTCCACCGTTACATCGCGAAATGCCGGGAGTGCTGATGGTGGGGCACATGGACCGGACCTCATTCCGGTTGCGTTATCTGCTCTGGCGATATCCTAAACTTCAAGTTGTGTGCATGGCCCAGCGCTGGGTGGAGGCTTTGCATCGTTATCTGATTCCTTTAAGTCGCTTGCATCTGATACCACACGGTGTGGATTTGGAGATGTTTCAGCCGGCCAAAGAAGTTCCCGCAGGCCAGCGGACACGCATCGGTTTTGTGGGCCGAGCCTATCCGGACGGGCGCAAAGGCGAAGACCGATTCCTGGAAATCAGCCGTCAACTATCTAAAACGGAGTTTGAGTTCGTCCTCGTCGGGGACCGTTGGGAGAATGTAGTGACAGAATTACGGGAGAACGGGTTTGAAGTGACGTACCATCGCCGCTTGAAAACGGAAGAGGTGCCCGAGGTCACCAAGGAGTTGGACGTGTTGCTGGTTTGTGCCCGGAATGAGGGCGGTCCACAACCGGTGCTGGAGTCTCTGGCTTGTGGCGTCCCGGTGATCTCAGCGGATGTGGGTTTTGTGCCGGACCTGCAGGCATTGGTGCCGCAATTTATCACCATCTATCAGGATGATGTAGAAGCGGTGAAAGCGTTAAAACTGGCCAAAGAAAATCGAGCTTTGGCCCAACAGGCGGTTTCAGAAATTCGTCAGCATCTGGAGCGATATTCCTGGAAGACATGGGCGGAGGGCATGGAAAAGCTCAGTTGGCAGGCCGCAGAACGTGAAGTTCCAGACCTCAGTAATGAGCTTCAGCCCGAGGTGACCTAGTCGCGAAAGTTCTGGAAGCTGACGGCGACGGGGAAATCGTGGTCCCGTACCGCGGCGATGACGTCTTGGAGGTCATCCCGGCTCTTACCTGTCACCCGCACCTGCTGGTCTTGGATCTGGGTGGTGACTTTTAGGCCCGTGCCCTTGATGAACTGGGTGATCTCTTTGGCCACGGGCGTTTCGATGCCTTGCTTGATCTTGATGACCTGCCGGGCATGACCGAGTGGGGAGAGATCGGGTTCGCCTTGGTCCACACTCTTGAGGCTGATGTTCCGTTTGGCAATCTTGCCGATGACGATATCCACCAGAGCCTTCATCTTGAACTGGTCGGTGGCGGCGAGCTTGATCTCGTTCTTCTCCAGGATTATCTCCGCTTTGCTGCCTTTAAAATCAAAGCGCGTGGAGAGTTCCTTTTGCGCCTGGTTGATGGCGTTCTGGATCTCCATCGGATTCACTTCCGAGACGATGTCAAATGATGGCATGGGCGGAGAATACTGGCTTTCCCGGTAAAAGGGAAGAGGGACGGTGGCTTTACAAGGCACGGGGGCACCGCCTAGAGTTCGCCCGTCATACGCCTGATACCATGTCAACAGTTCCCGTCATACTGCACTACTTGCACCGCGATAACTTCGGTGGCGGTCCGAAGAATGTCGTGCAGGTCATCGATGCCCTGGCCGGGGTGGGAGAGCAGCATGTGGTTACGGCGGGCCGCGGGCGGCTCACGGAACAGGTGAAGGCGCGTACGGAGTTGAAACTGCACACCTTATCAGATGTCCCGCCGGTCCTCTTTCCCGTGACGGCGTTCCAGCTCAATGCTGTCTTGGGCCGGGTTAAGCCGCAATTGGTCATGACGCACGGGCAATGGGGTGGGATGTTCATGGGCATGGCCCTACGGATGGCTGCACCGACGAAAGCGGTGTTTGTGACTCAATGGTGCTCACTCTACGAATCACGCGATGCCTGGCGGGCCGCGCGGAATTGGATCGCGGAGTGGTTCGCTTTTTCTAAACACCAACACGTAGTGTGTGCCAGTGACGGCAATGTGAGGCAGTTCCTATATGCGGGATTGCTGGATGACCGCAGCCGGGTCACCGTGATCCCGAACCCCACCGTGCCACCGCCGAAAAGCGACCCCGAAATCATCGCACGCTTGACGCCGCCGGCCCGTATCGAAGGGGTGAAGACCTTTGTTTTTCTGGGTCGCCTGGAACGGCAGAAGCGGCCCGATTGGCTGCTGTGGGCGTGGAGACGGGCGCTGGATTTCGGGATGAAGGACGCCCGGCTCTTGATTTTGGGTGAAGGGAGCTGGCGTCCGCAGTGTGAGGCCCTTATCCGGGATAATATTCTGGGCGATACGGTGCAACTGCTCGGACATCGGGCCGACGCCCTGGCTTATCTGCAAAGTGCCGACGGGCTGTTGCTGACGAGCCTGTACGAAGGGCATGCCAATGTGGTGCTGGAAGCGCAAGCGCTGGGAGTACCCGTGCTGGCCATGGATGCGGATGGGGTGAAGGAAAGCTTTACAGCGGAAGAGGCGGACTGTCTGGTTTCGCTGGGAGATGTGGCTGCCTTCGGTCGCGAACTCGCCACTTTGGCCCGGCAGACGTCGGCCAAGCGTATGGCCAGGGCGCAGATAATCCATGAACCCGGCGGTCATGCAGAGGCATACCGTCAACTGGTCACCAAGCTGTTCAATCGTAACCCCTAGCAAATGTGAAAACCAGTTCCCAGCCGGATGATATGCCGAGAAAGAATGGCAACAGGCGGATGCGTATCGCGGTGACCATGGAAGCCGAGTCATGGGTCATCCGCCGCCTCGCGGAGCGATTCATGGCGGCGGCGGGTGATGATTGTGAAGTGATCCCGGTGCAGGTGAATGAGCCCAGCCCGGCGGACGTGGATGTGGTGCTTTACACCGACTGGCCGCATTATTTGCAGCAGCCCAAGGTTTGGCGGAAAAGATTCCCCGGAGTGCTGATGGTTCATCACCTTGACCGGTTTGCCTTTCGGTTGCGACTGGTGACGCTGCGAGAGGACGTGATGATCACCTGCATGTCCCAGAGGTGGTTTGGTTTCTTGCGTTCCTGGACGGTCCCCGCCGGTAAATTGCGGTCATTGCAATATGGTGTGGATCTGGATTTGTTTAACCCTGCAGATACGTCCCGGGCTGGCCATAAGATATGCATCGGCGTGGTGGGGCGGCTTTATCCGGATGGCCGGAAAGGGGAAGACCGGCTTTTGAATGTCGCGCGGATGATTTCACCGCAGCAGTTTGCTTTTCAATTTATGGGAGACCGCTGGGAAGGGGTGGCGGCCGAACTGCGGTCGCTGGGGTTTTACGTGGAAGTTGAAGGCAATTGCAAGGAGAGCGACCAGCCGCAGGTCTATCGGCGCATGGATTGCCTGCTGGTGTGCAGTCGCAAAGAAGGAGGGCCGATACCTGTATTGGAGGCTTTGGCGTGTGGGGTGCCGGTGATCTCCACCGATGTGGGTTTTTTGCCGGAGTTGCAAAAGCAGTTGCCTTTCGCGGTCCGAATTTTTGCGACGGATATGGACGCGGTGAAGCACCTCAAGGAGGCTAAGTCGTTAAAGCAGGAGGCGGGAAAGTGTCAGTCTCAAACCAGAGACATATTGGAGGAGTATTCCTGGCCGGTCTGGACGGGGAAATTGAAGCGGATATTAATGGCGACCGCGACCCTGCGCAAACGGAGTAAGTGATGATCAGTTTTGGTACAATTTTCCGGGCAAAGACGAAGGCAGGGGGTATGGCCGTGCCCTTCAGGCTGCTGTCGGCAGTTGAGGCGGTGGATCTATGAAAGTGCTGTTCCAACGCTTTTTGCAAAGCGCGGTGTTTTGGAACTACCTGACGGTGGCGTTGCGCAGCGGGGCGGCCATTCTGATCCTGCCGCTGGTGCTGCGGACGCTTCCGCCGGAGGAGCTCGGATTATGGTATGTCTTTCTGGGTTTGGCCGGCTTGGCGGCATTGGTGGATCTGGGTTTTGGGGCTTCCTTGACCCGCTCGGTGGCTTACTTGTGGGCAGGTGCCGCGCAATTGTTGCCGATCGGCATTCAACGGGAGGGCGGGGCGCAGAATGGGAACGGTGCCGCCGGTCCTAATTATCACTTGCTCGGCAGCCTGATCGCCACAATGCGCCGGTTTTACCTCCTGGTCGGTGGATTGTTGTTGTTAGTATTGGAATTGGGCGGTGGCGCTTGGATTTGGGAGCAAACCGGCGGTCTGGCCAATCGCGATTCGTTGCGGGCCGCCTGGGCGGTGTTCGCGCTGGGCTGTGCCTTGAATGCGGTGGCCGGGTTCTGGTCGGGACTGCTCACGGGTATCAACGGGGTGAAGCAGGCGCAAAAAGTGTTCCTGATATCGCTGATCCTAAACTACGCGTTCACCATTGGTGGATTGCTGGCGGGTTGGGGCGTGTGGGCAATGGTCGGAGGACAAGTGTTGATGGGGCTGTCCAACCGGTTGCTGGGACGCGCCAGTTTTCTGGGCTTGGCCGGCCCGCGACTGGACTACCGTAACCCGCCCGCAGATTGGGGGCTCTTGCGCATCCTCTGGCCAAACTCCTGGCGCAACGCGGCGATCTCTGGCGGACTTTATCTGCTCTTCCATACGGGCACGTTGCTGGCCAGCATTTTTTTGGATCTGACCGCCACCGCTTCATACGGGCTCAGCCTGCAAGTGGTGCTGTTTCTTTCCCAACTGACGGCGGTGCTGGTACACATCAAGATGCCGCTGATCAGCCAGTTGCGCGGGCGGCATGAATTGGAGGCCATCCGGCAGATTTTCATCCCGCGCATGCTATTATGCATGGGCGGATATCTGGCGGGGGCTTTGGTGCTGCTGTTTCTTGGTGACTGGCTGCTCGGTGCTCTGGTGGGCGCGCGGACTCCGTTGTTGCCCCGGTTCGAGCTGGGCGTCCTGTTGCTGGTCATCGGCCTGGAAGTCCACACATCTTTGTTTCGGGAGTTGGTGCTGACGGCCAATCAAAACCCTTTCGTCAAACCGGTCCTGTTCTCGGCCCTGACCAGTGTCGTGCTGGCGATGATACTGACGCCTGCAACCGGTTTGCTGGGGGTGATGCTGGCTCCGGGCCTGGTGCAGCTTTTATTCAACAACTGGTGGATTGTGGGCCAGGGCATCCGCTCTCTGGAACTGGAGGTGAAGGATTACCTTTCACGCTGCGGGCAGTTCCTGTTTCAATGGCCCGGCAGACAGGGTTGAGATCATGTTAAAAGAGATGTTCCATAAAGTGCTGCGTGAAATCCTCTCCACCCGGGCCGGATTTCATCTGGCGGGCCGGATGGTGACTTCGCTGGGCTGGCATCTGGGCCAGATCTCCGCCGAAATGCTGGCCAAGGTGGCCGGTGACGGTACGGTGCAGGCGGGGCCATTCAAAGGGTTGCGTTATCCCCAACTGACTGCTTCCGGCAGCCAACTGCCGCCCAAGTTGATCGGGGCTTATGAATTCGAGTTGCAGCCGGTTTTGGAGCAAGCTTTGCAACGGAACCCCGACCTGGTGGTGAACATCGGTTGCGGTGAGGGCTATTATGCGGTGGGCAGTGCGCTGCGTCTGCCGGGTGCGCGGGTGCTGGCCTACGACCTCGATCCGCTCGCGCTGGCGAACTGCAAGGCCATGGCCTGGCATAACGAAGTGGCGGACCGGCTGGAACTGGTGGCAGGTTGCACCCCGGAAAAACTGCGTGGCTTGCCCTTCGCGCGGGCCATGCTGGTGCTGTGTGATTGCGAAGGAGCGGAACTGGAACTGTTGCAGCCGGAGTATTTCGCTGCGCCAGCGGACTTCCTGGTGGAATTGCACCGGGTGGAAGGGCGGGACCCTGAGCAGGAGATCACCGCGCGCTTTGCCCCCACGCATGATGTGACGGTGATAAAGCAGGCTGCCAGAGATCCGGCAGATTGGCCGGTCTTAGCAAAGTTGACCGGCCTGGAGCAGCAGTTGGCGCTGTCAGAGATGCGTGCCTATCCGATGACATGGCTGTATCTGCGCTGCAAAGCCGTTCCGGCCGCCGCTACCAAATGAAGCCGGATCAACAACAACTGGTGTTCCTGAACCCTGTGGCTGGTCCGGTGTTGGGTGGAGGGGAGATGGTCGCCGCAGAAGTGCTCGATGAACTGGCCGGACGCTTATGGAAGATCACCTTGATTGGGCCGCCAGATTCGGGACTGTTCCGTTTGCCGAAGCTGCAAGGGCGGATCGAGTTTCTACCGCTAGATCTGCCGGCCAGGGCATGGGGCTGCCTGAAACTCCCGACTGTCGCCAGCCGTTTCAAGGAGCTTGTCAGACAACAACCTGAAGCGGTGTGGTTGGGCAATACGTATCGCTCCCTCAAGTGGCTGGCACTCGGAAAAATGCTGGGGGCACGCCGGGCGTGGTGCCACCTCCATGAAAGCGTTTACCGGCCATATTACTTTCGCCGGACCCGTTGGTTGGCGGGGCGGGTGGACGGATTTATTTGCATCAGTGAAACAGTGCGGCGGGAGGTCATCCAAGGCACCCGGCGGGAGGATCTGGCCGCGGTGGTCATTCATAATGGGCTCAGGCCCGGCCTTCCGGGCTTGGTCAATCCGGCAGGGGAAAAGCTGATTCTGCGGGCGGAGTTTGGTCTGCCTTCAGCTAAAAAGCTGGTGTGCCTGCCGGCACGTAGCGATCCACTGAAGGGGCACGAGGTCTTCCTCCGGATGGCTGCCAGAGTTCGGGCGCAGAGGGCGGATGTCTGCTTTCTGATCGTGGGCGGCTCGTGGGGAGGCGCGGGAGCCGGTGAATACGAACTTGCGATGCAGGCGCTGGCAAGGCAGTTGGACCTCGAGGCGATAGTGGTATTTCGTCCGCATAGTTCGCGTGTCCGGGAGCTCATGCGTTGTGCTGACATCGTGGCCGTCCCTTCCTGGTCAGAAGGCTTTGGCCGGGTGGCGGTGGAGGCGATGATGGAGCAGACGGCGGTGGTGGCATCTCGCGTCGGCGGCCTGGCGGAGATAATACGTGACGGCCAAGACGGTCTGCTGGCTCCGCCGGGTGACGATGCAAAGCTGGCCGCGGCGGTGTTGCGCCTTCTGGCTGACGACGGCTTGCGCGGCCGCATCGTGCAAACCGCCTGGCACCGCGCCATGGAGAACTTTTCCACCGCAGCGATGATGGACCGGATGGAAAATCTCTTGCGGGATTCCTCATAAGGCCTGCATTGCTTCTAATTCCAGGCGGATCACCTCGGCCACCCTTTGTGCGGATCTTTGCCAGGTGAATTCCTGACTGCGTTTCCGCCCCAGGGCACCCAGTCGCCCTCGCAAATCCTCATCCCGCCACAACGTCTTCACTGCCCGGGCGATGTCCGGCAAGTCCAGCGGGTTGAACAGCAGGGCGGCTCCTCCGGCGGTTTCCGGGAGGCTGGTCGTGTTCGAGCATGCCACGGGCAAGCCAAAGCTCATCGCCTCGATCACTGGCAGGCCGAATCCTTCCGCGATAGAGGGTTGCAACAATCCCAGCGCGTTCGCGTAAGCCCAGGCCAGATCTTCATTGCTGATGCGGCCGGGCAGGAGTACTTCCGCCGGGCGCGGCAGGCGCTGGAGCACTGGCGCCAAGATCTGTTGCCGATAATCTTCCGGGCATGGTCCGGCGAGCACCAGTGCCGGCAGATCTGGATGTGCTGATTGCAACCCGCTCCATGCCTCCAGCAGACGCCGCTGATTCTTGTTCTCCGAGAACGTGCCGACATACACGAAGTATGGTCGGTCCAATGCTTTAGCCCAGACCGGTTCTTGTGTGACCGGTTCCGGCCAAGGATTCAACCCGCAGGGAACGGTCACCAACTTGTGTCCATGGGCGGGAAAACGGCGGGCCAGATAGTTTCGACAATAGTCGGAAAGGATAAACAAACGCTTGGCGCGTCGCAGGGCGTGGTCTGCGGCCAGCCGGTTGATCCAGTAAGATTTGCGCCGCCCGCTCTTGATCCACGTATCGCCGTGCTCATAGATGTTCGAATCAAATTGATTCGCCACGCAGGGCGGTCCGGTGAGCGGGACGAAGCTGGTCGTGGCAAACCCAAGCTGGCATCCTGCCTTGCTCCATGCCTGCCCAACGCTCCACCAAGCTCGCCAGGCGACACTTTTTCCCGGCACTACCAGAGCCGGTTGTTTCGGAAAACAATCCTTTAACGGATTCCTTGCATCCTCCACTGTGGGCAGCCAGTCCCAAGGTACCTCCAATTTAGCCAGCGCACGGGCGATTTCTGTGACATGCCGCGCCGTGCCGGGAGCGGAACCGGTCAGGTTGGCGGGAGCCAGGTCGATGCCTACTAGGGGGCGCGTCATGTCGGTCGTGCTTGCTGCTGCGGGCGTAGAAGTTTTCTTAGCCCCGCGTCGATGACGGAAATCATTCTTGAAAAGAACGGTCAAGTCCAGTTCAGTCGCCCGACCGGTGGTTGACGTTGCCACTGGTGATATGTGATGCAGCCGAACTGGCATAATAATCCGCGTGTCTGGATCAGCCTGGCCGCTCTGGTCTTGGGGACCCTCTTCTTGGGCTACTTCTTGGCCACGTGGAGTTCTTTTGGAGCGATCCTGCTGGGGGTGATGTTTGTTGGTGCCCTGTTCTTTTTCCTCAGCCCGCGCTGGTGGTGGATACCCGTGCCGGCCTCTTTTGCTGCTGGCGGAGTACTTTACTTCGGCTTCAAGCTCTTCGCTCACGAGTTGACCCTCTTGCTTTGTTCCATCCCGCTTTTCTTTGCTGTCTCTTTGCGGTTCCGCTCTTTTTACCAGTATCGCAAGGTTATGCCTTGGACTTTCTATCTGCTCGGCGCCTATTTGTGCGCGCACATGATGTGGAGCCTTGGGGCGGCCCGTTTCACGGGGGAGGGCGGCACCGGCAATATCTTGCGCCACTATTCCTGGGCTCTCTGGCCGATAATCTTTGGCATCCTTTTCAACTGGTTCGGTTCCACCAAATACCTCAAAACGGCGCTTTATCTGCTCCTTGGCGCCTATCTTCTGCGCGTGGTGGTCACCATCCTGAGCGACAAGATCGGTGGTTTCTTTTACATCCCTTACATTAATTACGTCTTGCCCGGCTCCACGGCTGGGGAAACAGATGACCTCCGCAACAGCGGTCTCGGTTTGGCCGCTTTTTCCGCCATCTTCGCCTGTATCGCCGGTAACTGGAAATCCCGGACCTTTTTTCTGAGTCTGCTTGGTTTGGCTTTTGTCGCACTCTTGCTTGGCGGTGGTCGCACCGCCATCGCCATGGGGATACTTGTTCCCGTTTGTGCCGCCGTTGCCACCAAGCGCTTCACCCTGATTGCCGGTGCCTTTGCCGCAGCTGTGCTTTTTGTCTCTGCGCTGAACCTTAATCCCGGCATGCTGGATCATGTGGATTCCCGCGTTCAGCGCACCCTGAGCATCCTCGTCCTGCAAAAGGGCGCCGTCCAATCGCATGCCGATACCGCCCTGAGCAATTACTGGCACGCCCGTCTGCGGGAGTTGGCCATGGACCGCTGGACCCATGATGCCGGCAGTTTCTTCTTCGGCAACCGCGTTCGGAAGTTTGATACCGAACTCCTCTTCGTCCACAGCCAGCAGGAATGGTCCTTTGAACACGCCGTCGAGCTTGCGGCCGATGTTGGTGCCTATGAAGCCGGCTGGTTCTCCGTGCTGGCCAATTCCGGCCTCTTCGGTTTCGCCTGTTACCTGGCCCTGATTGTGGAATTTTTCCGGCGACCCTTCCTCCGTATCTGGCGGCACGGGGTAAAAGACATCGTGGGGGCAGCCTGTCTTGTCAGCCTCTATTACACCTCCATGTGGTGTATCTTCGGTTGGACTTATGGCGCCTACCCCAGCTTTGAACTCATGCTGCTCGTCATCGCCAACGTCGCCATCTACGATGAAAATCGCGAGCAAGCTGCCCGCCAAGCCGCTTTGGCTGCCCGTGAAGCCGCTGCTGCTTCCGCTCTTGCCGCCGCCCAACCTGAACTCGCTGCCGCCCGCTAGCCGGTCTCCGTCTGAAATTGTGTTTTTATGAGCCTCACCCTTACCCCTGCTGAACTCGCCCAATACCTCGACCATACCCTGCTCAAGCCGGAGGCCACCTCCAAGGAGATCGAGCAACTCTGCGCTGAAGCCCGGGAACATAAGTTCCGTTCCGTTTGTGTGAACGGTTCCCGTGTGGAGCTGGCTGCCTCTTTGCTTGAGGAAAGCGGGATCCTCGTCGCCGCCGTGGTCGGCTTTCCCTTGGGTGCTGCGGATGCCGATGTCAAACGCTACGAAACCGAGGCGGCGGTGGATATGGGCGCACAGGAGATCGATGTCGTCATGAACCTTGGCCGCTTCAAAGACGGCTTCCACGGTTACATCGTCCGGGAATTGCGCGATGTCGTGGAAGCCGCCGATGACCGCCCCGTGAAGGTCATTATCGAGACCTGCCTGCTCTCCGATGAGGAGATTGTCCAGGCTTGCAAACTCGCCCTCGAAGCCGAGGTTCACTTCGTCAAAACCTCTACCGGTTTTGGCAAGGGTGGGGCGACGATCGAGCACGTCAAACTCATGCGCGAGACCGTGGGCCGCAACTGCGGGGTGAAAGCCTCCGGTGGCATCCGCGATGCCCGCACGGCCCTCGCCATGATCGAGGCTGGAGCCACCCGCCTCGGCACCTCCGCCAGTGTGGCGATCCTGCAAGGCCTCACCACGGATTTCTCCACCGCCTACTGAGGCGCTGCGCCGTATCCGGTCTCCCTGTCCTGGCTGGATTTTTGATCCATTCATGCGCCCAGTGTAAGGGGGGACCTAGGACATCCGCTGTCCATGGTCCCTTTTTCTGAAAAATATTTTAAAATTGTAATGGGTTGGCTATTAGATGGTTGCGCTGATTGATTGGTTTCCCGCCGAAAAATTATCATGAAAAACTGCCCGTACCGCTCCAGGAAGCTTGGGCGGGCGCCCGGTGCCGGCTGTTCGGGCTCTTCCTCGACCCGCGGCAACCTCCCTAAGCCCCCGGCCACCTACGCTTAAAACCACCCGCCAAGCATCTTTTGATGCTTTGAACTACGAGCTTGAAGTCCGCCGCCCAAAACAATCGCCATCCTCCCTCTCTTCCTGTACAGGTCGAGCCACATCATCATGTTACTCGTCAAAACCAGCCTCGCCCCGAGCCTCATCCACGGCACCGGTCTGTTCGCCGCCGAGGCTATCCCGCGCGGCACCCCCTTCTGGTGTTTTGAACCCGGCTTCGATCTGGCCATCGCTCCGGACCACCTCGCCTCCTTGCCGGAATTGACGCAGCAGCACATCCGCTGGTTCGCCTGGCTGAGCCCGTCGGATGGTCACTACATCCTCAGCGGCGATTTTTGCTGCTTCATGAACCACTCGGCGTCACCGAATACCGGTGCCCCCGCCGGAGTCCAATCCCCCGTGACCACCATCGCCCTCCGCGACATCGCCCCCGGCGAAGAACTCACCTGCGACTACCTCGCCTTCGACGCCGAAGCCCGCAAGAAATTGGGAACGGAATGATACTGTGGCGAATCAATTGGAGAATAGAGCATCAGAAACCGGTCATGACTAAGGCTGCATTCAAGGATCCAAGCGGCACAGATATCTTCCCCCTCTCCCCAAGGGAGAGGGTAGGAGTGAGGGGGAAGGTCAGAGCCATCGAATTCACCACTGGCTTACCTTCGCAGGCAGGTGATAATGGGGCACATTTTCGGGATCACACCCGCCGCCATTTCCTAAAACTCACCACCGCCAGCGCCCTGGCTTTTCCCTTTCTCCTCCCCGCTGCTGAATCAAGCGGCTTCCGCCTCTCCACCTTCTCCGCTGACGTCACCGTCCCCCTCGGCCACGGCATGATGGGCGGCCTCTGGCAGGCTAAGAGCATCGCCGATCCCTTGCTCGCCCGCGGCTTCGTCCTGCGCGGTGGTGTCGGCAGCAAACCCATCGTCTTCGTCTCCGTGGACTGGTGCGAAATACGCAATGACGCCTACGAACGCTGGCGCACCGTGCTCGCTGAAGCCGCGGGCACCGACCCCGTGCGCGTGCTGGTCACGAGCATCCACCAGCACGAAGCCCCCGTCGTGGATCTGACCGCCGAAAAGATTCTCCGTGAACGCAATCTCACCGGCTCCATCTGCGATCTGGAGTTCCACGAAATCGCCGTGCAACGCGTGGCCAAGGCACTTCGTGAGTCTTTGCCCAAGGCCCGTCGCGTCACGCACCTCGGCACGGGGCAGGGGAAGGTGGACCGCCTCGCCGCGAACCGCCGCTACCTCATGCCCGATGGCTCCGTGCGCTTCGATCGCGGCAGCGCCACGAAAAACATCCTCGCCATCGAAGCCGAGGAAGGCGTCATCGACCCCTTCTGCAAATGCCTCAGCTTTTGGGACGGCGACACGCCGCTGGTGGCCCTGAGCTCCTACGCCATCCACCCCATGAGCTACTATCGCACCGGCGAAGTCTCCGCCGATTTCCCCGGCCTTGCTCGCAGTCAACGCCAGCGCGATCTTCCCGACGTCTTCCAGATCTACGCCTCCGGTTGCAGCGGCAATGTCACTGCCGGCAAGTATAATGACGGTGCCCGCGCCAATCGCCAAATCCTCGCCGACCGCCTCCACGCCGGGATGAAGCTCGCCTGGGAAAACACCAAACGCCAACCCCTCACCAAATTGGAGTTCCGCCAATCAGAAGTGATTTTCCCGCCGCGCCCCGAAGCGGATTTCACCATCGCCGGTCTGGAAAAGAAACTCACACCCGAGAGCAAAGCGTGGGACCAATGCCTCGCCGCCATGGGCCTGAGCTGGCAACGCCGCCTGGCCGCAGGCCAGCCCGTAGACATCCCGCTGCTCGACTTCGGCCCCGCGCAACTGCTGCTCCTGCCCGGCGAAGTTTACGTCGATTACCAACTCGCCGCCCAACAGATGCGTCCGGACAGCTTCGTGATGACCCTCGGCTACGGCGAATCCGCCACCGGCTACGTCCCCACCGAGAAACACTGGACCGAAAAAGATTCCAACCTCCACGACTGGTGCTGGGTGGGGCCGGGCGCGGAAGCGAAATTGCTCGCTGCCCTGCGCCAAGTCTTGAAGTGATATTCCTTCAATGCGTCCCGCAAGGCAGTAAAAAATACGCATACGTGCAATTCTTGCTTGGCGGAACTGCCCCCGCCGTGTAGGCATGCTGCGTCTCAGGACTCTATTGTTAACCGACAGATTGTGTACACATGAGCACCAACGTATCGCCAGACGGTTCCGTTCCATGGTGGAAACTCCTTACCAAATATCACTGGTTCGTGCTGGCCGTGGCCGCCTTGGGCTGGCTGTTCGACTGCCTGGATCAGCAACTCTTCCTCCTGGCCCGCATGCCCGCCATGAAGGACCTGCTCCCTCCCGATGCGGATCACAATGAGTATGCCGGCTATGCCACGGCCATCTTCGTTCTCGGCTGGGCCACGGGTGGTCTCATCTTCGGCGTGCTGGGCGACCGCATCGGCCGCGCCAAGACCATGATGATCACCATCCTGATTTACTCCCTTTGCACCGGCTTGAGCGCCTTGTCCAAGAACTTCTGGGACTTCGCCTTTTACCGCTTCATCACCGGCCTGGGCGTCGGGGGTGAATTCGCCGTCGGCGTCGCCCTCGTCGCCGAGGTCATGCCGGACAAGGCCCGCCCGCACGCGTTGGGCCTGCTGCAGGCGCTCTCCGCCGTGGGGAATGTCAGTGCCGCCTTGGTGGAGATGGGGTTGAGCACCATGGAGCGCAGCGGGGCGATGCCCGAGGCCGTGGCCAAATGGCGCATCATGTTCATCATCG
>CAZRGY010000042.1:0-4192 GCA_964599715.1 uncultured Verrucomicrobiota bacterium
AACGCCGCGAACGCGTGGCCAAGGATGCCAAGCGCGGTGACAAGGTGGCCATCGCGGAAGACGCCGTGCTCGCGAAGATTGAGCCCGTGTTGGATGCCGGCAAGCCGGCTTTGACAGTAGGTTTAACGCCGGAAGAAAAAGCCATCGCCAAGGCGTTCTTCCTGATGACCGACAAGCCGACCATCTTTGCGTGCAACGTGAAGGAAAGCGATCTCGCCCAGGCGGACAGCAATCCTTACGTGATCAAGGTGCGCGAGTATGTGAAGGCGAACATGGCTTGCGAAGCCACGGTCATCAGCGCGCAGATCGAATCCGATCTCATCGATCTCTCACCAGAAGAGGCCCAAGAATTTTTGACCGAGCTGGGCGTAAAAGAATCCGGTGTGGGCGGGCTCATCCGCGCCACTTATCATCTGCTTGGCCTGCGCACTTATTTCACCGCGGGTGAAAAAGAAGTGCGCGCCTGGACCATCCACGTGGGCAACACCGCTCCCCAAGCGGCCGGTGTCATCCATAGCGATTTCGAGCGCGGCTTCATCAAGGCGGAAACGGTTGCTTACGCCGATCTCGTGGCCTGTGGCTCAGTTGCCGCGGCTCGTGAGAAGGGCCTCTACCGCATGGAAGGCAAGGAATACGTGGTGAAAGACGGCGACGTGATGCTGTTCAAGTTCAACGTTTAGTTGTTGGAAACAATCTTTATGGCAAAGCGCGGAATGAACTTCCGCGCTTTTGCTTTTACTGCGTCCGCCCGAACTTCTTTTCCAACTCCTTGTAGCTCATCTCGATGAGCGTGGGGCGGCCATGTGGACAGGTGTAGGGCATGGTACAGCGGCGCAGGTCATCGACGAGATTCTGCAACTCCGCCTCGCGCAAGGGATCGTTTGCCTTCACTGCGTGGCGGCACACTGTCTTGGCGATCATATCCTCGCCCAGTCGCATCGTGTTGATGCCTTGCCCGACGGCTTTCATGGCATCCACCAGCTCCAGAGCAAAACGGCGTGTGTCCTTCACCTTCACGAAAGGCGGTAGGGCATCGAGCAGAAATGTGCGGTCACCAAATTCGCTTAAACCAACCCCGAGTTTGTTCAGTGTGCCAAGCTGATCGCGGACGAATTGGGCATCACGCGGAGGCAGCTCGACGGTCTCGGGCAGCAGCAGGCGCTGCGAGGGCGCGGGACCGGATTCCAGCCGTTGCAGCATTTGCTCATACAAGATGCGCTCATGCGCGGCATGCTGATCCAGCAGGACGAGTCCCTTGTCCGATTCCAATACGACATACAGACGGCCGATCACCCCCACCAATCGCAACGGCACCGAGAGCAGGGGACGTGGACCGGTCGGTTGGGCAGATGGAGCGACTGGAGGTTGCACGCCTGCCAACGGAGTGATGAGGGGCGCGGATGGTGTTGCTGGTGGAGACGTTTTGGCGGGCTGCTCTACACTCTTTGCAATCTCCGGCTGCTTGCTCTGCTGCACACCCGCCACACTGCGCTCTACCGGCCAGTCAGCGATGGGTTTGCTCGGCACTGGCACGGACAGCTTGGGTGCGGGCTGGGTTCCCGTTGGCGTGGGCAGGGAAAGATGCTTTTGCTCGGCTTGCGGGACAACCGGCTCAGGCTTGGCAATGGGTTTCGCCTCCGGTTGCTTGCCAATACCGGTGTGATAGTTGAGCAAGGTTTCCCGAACCGCCTGCGTCACCAACTGGCGCACCTGCCGCTCGCGATGAAACTTCACCTCGCGCTTGGCGGGATGGATATTCACGTCCACCTCCGCCGGGTCCACTTCGAGGAACAGGCAGCACACCGGGAAGCGCCCCTTCATCAGCGAATTGTGGTAACCCTCCATCAAGGCGTGGTTCAGTCCGCGATTCTCCACCGGCCGTTGGTTCACGAAAACATTCTGATCTTCCCGCGTGCTGCGGGAGACGCCGGGCGCACCGATAAAGCCCCACAGGCGGAAGGTGGAATCCACTTCGGGCTCGTCCTCCATCGGCTCGCGGGCTTGGGGCAGAGTGCCGGTGAAATCCACTTCCAGCAGTTCCAGATCGCCTCCATACAAAGCCCGCAGACGCTCACCTAACGCAAGGAGCTTTGAATCACCCATGACGGCGGGGTATTGCCAGAGCAGTCGGCCGTTATGCACCAGCGTGAACGCCACATCAGGACGCGCCAACGCGGCGAGCGTGACGTAATGCTGGATATGGGCCCGCTCGGTCTCTTCCGCACGCAGGAACTTGCGGCGAGCCGGGAGATTGTAGAAGAGCTGCCGCACCTCGATGCTCGTTCCCGGCGCACAGCCCGCGGCTTTCACTTCAAGAATCTTGCCGCCGTTGATGATGATCTGCGTGCCGTCTACCGCCTCGCCTTCGCGCTCACGCGTGGTCAGTGAGAAGCGGCTGATACTCGCGATGGAAGGCATGGCCTCGCCACGAAACCCCATGGTGCGGATAGAAGCGAGATCTTCGGCCCTTTGGATCTTGCTGGTGGCATGCCGTTCGAGGCACATGAGCGCATCGTCCTTGCTCATGCCGATTCCGTCATCCGTGATGCGGATCAGACTGCGCCCACCCGCTTGGATCTCGACGTGGATGGAAGTGGCTTGGGCATCCAAGGCATTTTCCACCAGCTCCTTCACCACGCTTGCCGGACGCTCCACCACTTCTCCTGCCGCGATCTGATTGGCGACATTCTCTGGCAGGAGACGGATGCGGTTCATCGTGATTTTTATAGAGGGGACTCTGAGCCGGTCGAGCTGAGCCCGATCAACGGTTCAGTTGAATGGTGAACGCGAAGACCGCGCCTTTACCGGGTTCGCTCCGGGCCGTGAGGGTGCCGCGGTGATCCTCGATGATGCGTTTGCAGATGGAGAGGCCAAGACCTGTGCCTTTCATCTTGCCGAACGTGGCGAACGGCTGGAACAGATTCCCGGCGATCTCCGGGGAGATGCCTTTGCCAGTGTCTTGCACCTCGGTGAGGATGTCGTTCTCGCGCAGTTGGAAGCGCAGGAATATACGACCGCCATTGGGCATCTCATCCACGGCGTTGTTGATGAGATTGTAAAAGACGTGGGTGAGACGGTGCGGGTCCATGAGGGCCAGCACCTGCGGCGGCTCGGTCTCATAAACGATCTCCACTCCTTTTTCTTTCACCTCGGGAGAGATCTCGTCGATCAAGTTTTTGACGTAACGGGCGTAGTCCGTTCCGGCCAGCACAACGGCAGCTTGCGAGCCGCGGGTGAACTCCAGCAACTCATTGATCATGTTGCTGAGCCGGTCCACCTGACGCCGGATGCGGAAAGCGGCATTCTTGCGCATCTCCGGGGTGGCCCCATCCATGTTCACCATCTCGGAAGCGAGGCTGATGACGTTCAGGGGATTCTTAAAATCATGGACGATGGACCGGGCGAAGCGGCCTACCAGCGTCAACCGTTCTGCCTGCAAGACCTCCTGGATGTAATGGCGGTTGAAATCCCGCATCCGCAGGCTGAACTCACGTACCAGACTGACCGCCAGCTTGGGGGAGTGTTCCAGCACGTTCAGCAGGTTGTCGCGGCGGATGAAAAAGGCGCGGGTATCGGTCTCGGCGGTGGCGGTAGCCGAACGGGGTTCTTCATCCAGCACGGCCATCTCCCCGAAGAAATCGTTTTTCTCGATGCGGGAAAGTACCCGGCGTTCGTTTTGTCCCACGAGGGCAGACACTTGCACCGCGCCTTCCAATACGACGTAGATGCCATCGCCGGGATCACCCTCCTGGAAAACATTTTGCCCGGCTTTGTAAAAGCGCACCTCGGCGGTTTGTGCCAGAGATTGGAGCTCCTCGGCCAGCAAGCCACTGAACTGCTTTTGACGTCTGCCTAGTGCCATTTGTACCGAGAGTTTAGGACAAGTTTTGGCCGGGTAAAGCTCTTAGTGACCACTTGACGCCCTACTGCCGTCTCGTTTACTTTATGCGGCCCTGAGCGGTGGCCATAGCTCAATGGTAGAGTCCCAGATTGTGATTCTGGTTGTTGCGGGTTCGAATCCCGTTGGTCACCCCATCCACTTTCCGGCGGAATTCCGAACTATCGGGATTCCGCTTTTTCATGGCCGCTGATCGGAACTTAGCAATTCCCGTCAATCATCCTGCTGGTTTACCCAAAGACAAACCCGCCGCCTGAGACAGGCAGCGGGCTGAGTGAGTCTGTTTAACCGGTC
>CAZRGY010000042.1:4202-13388 GCA_964599715.1 uncultured Verrucomicrobiota bacterium
GGCTTATTCCTGCATCACACGGTAGAAGCGGACTTCGCTGCTGTTCGCGCTGTTGTCCTCGACTTCCATCGTGTCGGAAGTGGGAACGAGCGTCCCGAGGAGCACCCAATTGACGAGGTCGGTGGAGACTTCGATGCGATGGGATTTGCCCGCTACCGTGCCGACGAACTGGAAGCGGAACTTGTTATCTTCCGTCCGCACCGGAGCGGTGATGCCTACGGGACCGACGATGACGTGTGTTACGCTAGAGGTCAGCGTATCCCCTGTGATCGGTTCCGCCACGACGGTCACGTAGTACGAGCCCAACGGCGCGTTCTGCCAGTTGAACTGGTAGGGCGACGAGGTGGCCGATCCCAGCAGAATGCCATTCGCATAGAACTTCACACTGGCGAGGTTGTTGTCCAAACCGGCCACGTTTGCCTGGAGCAGGATGGTGGCGGGAGCGGCGAAGGCTACCTGACCCAGCGACACCAATTCGATGGACGGAGCCACATTGCCGGTGATGGCTACGATGTTCGTAGCGAGCAAACCGGCGTCATCGGTGGCGATGGCCGTCAGGGTATGCACACCCAGGGTGGCCACGGCGATAACCGTCTCGTAGGGAGCAGCCGTATCCGTGGCTTGCAAGGCACCGTCCAAATAGAACTCTACTTGGGAGATGCTCCCACCGAACTTCGAGGCGGTCGCTTGCACGATCACGTTGTCCGGCACGACCACGTTGGCGAGCGGCAGCGGCGCGATGATCTTCACGAGGGGCACGGTCTTGGTGGCGCCCGGTCCGCCGATCTCGGCGTTGTCATTAACCGCTTCGAACGCGCCATAGCGGCCCACTTCGCTCAATGTCGTCAGGGCGGTGAACCGCAATCCGAGGGAGTTGTCGAAGGTCGGATAGGTCGGGCCAGCAGGGGAGGCTCCGAAAGTCACACCCGCGCGGCGGATGCCGCTGGCGTCGAACAGATTGACGGCGTCGCCGCCTGTGCTCAGGCCGATGCCAGAGCCAGAGTAGCTGCCGATCTGGAGACCGGCTGGCGGTGTAGCGCCGAACCACGTGCTCAGGAACGTTGCCTTGGTGGTAGGCAGATCCGAGCTCTCGATGAAGATCACCGATTCACCCGGGGCGATGTAGGTCACTCCATTCAGAGCAAGGGCAGCCGGGAAGGAGGTGGAACTGTCGTCCACTTTCCAGCCGGTGATGTCGATGGTGCGGGTGCCGGTGTTCGACACCTCGAACCAGTCCGCACCCACCGGGCTGTTACCGCTGGACCACGGAGCGACTTCAGTGACCACCAGCGCCCCGGCAGAACCGGGGGAACCGATCTCCGAGGCACTGTTCGCCGCCACAAAGGCGCTATGACGTCCAAGCGCACTCAACTCCGTGATAGCGGTGGCGTTCAAGCCGGTCGTGTTATCAAACGTGCCGTAGGTCGGGCCGGACGGCGAGGCGCCGAAGGTGACCTTGGCCCGCTGGCGGCTCAGGTTGTCATAGAGGATGACGGCGTCGCCACCGGTGCTCAGGCCGATGCCGGAACCCGAGTAAACGCCGATCTGCAGACCGGTCGGGGCTGTGCCGCCAAACCAGTTGTTGATGAATGCCGTGCGGGCGGCTTCCAGATCGGAGCCTTCGGTGAAGATAACCGATTCACCCGGGGCGATAGATGTGATGCCAGTCAGCGCGACTGCGGCGGCTGGAGATTCGGAACTGTCGTCCACCTTCCAACCCTCGATGTTCACTGCGCGGGCGCCCGTATTGGAGATCTCGAACCAGTCCGCACCCACCGGGCTGTTGCCGCTGGACCATGGGGCGACCTCCGAGACGATGATGCGGCCCGCTGTTCCGGGTGAGCCGATCTCCGTGGCGTCGTTCGCGGCCACAAAAGCCTCATAGAGGCTGACCACACTGAGGCGGCTGATGGTCGTGCTGTCCAGGCCTGCGGCGTTGTCAAACGTCGGGTATGACGGGCCTGATGGCGAAGCCCCGAAGTTGACACTGGCCTTCAACGTGCCCGTGCTGTCGTAGAGATTCACGGCGTCGCCGCCCGTGCTCAGACCGATGCCGGAGCCGGAGTAGCTGCCGATCTGCAAACCCGCTGGCGGGTTCGCACCGAACCACAAAGTCTTGAAGGTTTCGGCGGTCGTGGCGAGATCGCTGGTCTCGATGAAGATGACCGATTCACCCGGGGCGATGCTGGTGATGCCGTTCAGGGCGATGGCCGAGGCGAAGGAAGCGGAACCGTCATCCACCTTCCAACCGGTGATGTCCACTGCGTTCGTGCCGATGTTCGTGACCTCGAACCAGTCGGAGCCCAACGGGCTGTTGCCACTGGACCACGGAGCGACTTCGGAGATGATGACGGCGGAGGCGAGCGGCGTCTCCACTTCCACATCGATCAAGGTGAGCGTGTAGTTCACCGTCTGGTCCGGCGTGTTGCCCACCGTGGTGTCATCCACTTCGATGGTGATGCTGTAGCTGGACTTGGTCTCGAAATCGAGGACCGTGTTGGCCTTGATGTAGAGCGAGGTGTCGATGATCTCGAAGAACGCGACGTCCGCGCCCGTGAGGCTCAAAGTGTTCACCCCGAGACCGTCATCCGAGACGACGATGTCCGCCACTTTCACACGGGCGGTGGTGCTGGAGTTTTCCGGCAGCGAGGTGACGGCGTTGTTCAGGACAATCGCGGTGGGTGCTTCATTCGGTCCGGTAGCAGGAGCGTAAACCCAGAGCTGTGGATGATCGAAGTCACCACCTCCATTCTCGCTGACCACGTAGAGGATGCCATCGCGATCCATCGTGAGACCTTCATGCTGCTGGGCCACCACGGAGAGCGGGTTGCCCGGATCGGAGACGATGTTCAGCGTGCTGTAGATGGTGCCGCTGCGGTCGATGAGGAGGATGCGGGCCGACTCATGGCTCAGAAGCAGCATACGGTCATACAGTGCCGTACCGGCGAGGGAGGGGATGTTCGAGAGGGCGAACACATCCGCCACGTCCCCCAAGCCGGTGAGGGCGGGATCGAAGAGGTTCACGGAGTTCTCCGTGGTCGGCGAACCATTGCTGGCCGTGCCGGCATCGAAATCAATGGTCGTTTGGAAAATGCCCATCGGATTGATCTCCTTCAGGACGATGAAGCCGCCCGTCAGCGGATCCCAAGAGAGACCTTCCGTACCCGTATTGGGAACGAATGTGCCGATCTTGACGGTCTTGGTCTGTGCTCGGGTGAGCGTGGTGCCAGCGGCGTAGGTGAAGAGAACCAGTTGGCGGTCGCGTTCTTCGCTCATGACGAACTGGCCGTTGCCCACGTAGGTGATGCCTTCCGGGTCATAGAATTCCGTGCCTTGGGAACTGCCGCCAGGGGGCAGTGTCATGGAATCAATCAATTGACCGGTCTTGTCCACCTGGACAATCGAGGTGCCACCGTCAGCGGTGATGAACAGGGTGTCCGTGTCCCAATTATAGGTGACACCGGAAGCTTCCTGCGCCAGCAGGCTGACAGCGTCCGGCGGCGTGGTGCGGGTGGGTTCCGGCAGGTCATAACGGCCGATGCGGACATACATGGAGAGGTCGATGGATTTCGGTCCGGCATGCGTGGTGGCCGGTGAACCGACATCCGTCGCGCCGCCCGCCGCTGTGCCAGAACCGAATTCCGCGCCCGAAGCGGACGTATAGCGGGGGTTGGTGGTCCCGGAAGAAGGCACCCAGATCAAAGCGGCGGAGGTGGCGGCAGCTCCAGCGGAAGGACCAGCATGACCACCGAGCGAAGGCGAACCATCGGCCCGGGTGAAACCTGCGGCCGCATAGCTGAAGAAAAACAGTTCATTCCCGCCGCTGTCGAAGAACGAGATGCCGTCGTTCTGGCCGAGGCCTGGCGCACCGATCGACTGGAATATCTTCACGGAACTGGAGAGCCCCCACCAGGCGCGGAACACGGCCGGATCAGCGGCGGTGAAGATGACCGATTCACCCGGAGCGATGCTGGAACCGGAAGGCAACGCGTAGGCTGCGCCCGACGCGAAGGAGCGGCCACTGTCATGCCAAGTGTAACCAGTCAGATCCACCGTGGCGGTGCCGAAATTGTAGAGTTCCCAGTAGTCTTGCGCACCGGTTGGAGCAGTGCCGCTCTGGTTGGAAAGGATTTCCGTGACCATCAAGGTGTTCTGGGCGACATCGCCATCGTCCTGCACGGTGACCTGGAAGGTTCCGGCAGAGGCACCGGTAGCCGTAGCGGTGATGGTGGCGGTCTTGTTGCCGTCCGGGAAGGAGTCATCCACCGCTGTTACGTTGAAACTGGCTGAGGCCTGACCGGCTTGGATCGTCACGGTGGAGGGCACCATGGCTTCCGTCACGTCACTGGAAGCGAGGTTGACCACGAGATCGGACGTTGTGCTGCCATCGCGCGTCACGGTACCGGTAGCGGCGGGATTGCTCGCGCTTTCCGAGAAGCTTGCGGGATTGACGCTGATCGTGAGCGTGATGGCCGGAGCCGTGGTGCCGATGCCGGTCACGCCGGGCGAGCCGATCTCGGTGGCATTGAACGTAGTGGCAAAGGCCCCAAACGTGCCAACCACCGCGGCGGTGTAGCGCCGCCCGGAGGGAGCCGTGCCAAAGGTGGGATCAATCACCAGTGCCGTGGTGGCCGTGCCGCCACCTGAAGCGCCCGCATGACCGCCCGCTGCGCCGCTGCCATTGGATTGCGTGAAACCGCTGGCGGCGTAAGTGAAGAAGAAGATCTCCGTGTTGCTGCTGTCAAAGAGGGCGATGCCGTCGTTTTGTCCCAGTCCCGGTCCGCCCGTGACGACTTTCACCGAGTCGCTGATGCCAAACCAGGCGCGGAAGGTGGAAGCGGAAGCGGAGGTAAAGATGATCGACTCACCGGCGGCGATGGTCGTGCCGTTGGGAATGGTCACGGCGGCGGCATCGGCCGGATTGCGGCTGTCGTCGTCCCATTTCCAATTGCTGAGATCGACGGTGGTGTCACCTACGTTGGTCAGTTCCCAGTAGTCCTCGCCCGGCGAGCCCGAGGCCTCGTTGGACAGAATCTCCGTGAGGATCAGGCGCTCGTTGAGCGGAGTGTCCGCCTGGGCGGAGGACAGCAAGGTTAGTGCGGCGGTTAACGCGCCGCAGAGGCGGAGAAACCGGCCGGATCGGGCAAGGTTGAACAAGGATTTCATTTCGCTCGTGGTGGTGTGTAGGATTGGCTTTTTGCTGCTTCACGGGAATTCCCGGCGGCTGAGGCAGTCACGTGACCCTTCAACGTTCACAGAGAATCCCGAACGGGTAGAATGCCGTTTGTCGTCCGGGGAACAAGTGGGGCAGTGTGAAATGGGTGTTACGGACCTGCTACGATTCCGTGCACAGAGCTGTTTTCCGTAACCTGAACGTCAGCAGGAAATCCAGGTCCTCCGCGGACCAAGAGCTGCACTTGCCGGGGCTCAACTGCCACTTCAAGCCTTGAAGTCACAATCTTAAAGTTGGAATAGAAACTGCTGCTCTAATGTTCGGGTTTTCCAAACCTGATGTACAAGGAATTCTTAACTGGCTGATTATGAAAAACTTCGCCTTGAAGAGTAACCTGTCGCACTGGGTGTTTCTCAGTTGTTCCCTGCTGGCATTATCATTTTTGCCGTCTCGGACGCTGGCCCAAGGAGTCCTCTATTACGCTCGCACAGATGGCAGCGTGCCCGCCATTGATGTCGTCACCGGCACCGAGGTGGCGGTCATTTCCAGCAGCGAGTTCATCGGCGCGAACCCGGGGGGTGCGCGTGAGATCGCCTTTGACCCGGAGACACGTCTGCTTTGGTACTCCGCCACTGACAACCAGATCTACTCGGTGCATGTGGATACATTGGACAACGGGCCAAGCATCACCAGCATACCTGGGGCGATCATCGGTTCCGCCCGCCACTTGTTCATCGATTACACCAATCGCAAGCTGATTGTGCCAATCACCGACGGGTCAGTTATCTTCTACAATCTATCAGACCAGCAGCAATCTGGCTCCATTCCCTCGAACTTTTTCACGGATGGCAACGTCGGCGCGTTCCGGCACTTCGCTTCGGACGCCCGGACTGGCAATCTCTGGTATGCTGCGACTGACGGTTCCTTCCGGGAGATGAACCCGGTGACGTCGACGCATACCGGCCGGGTCATTTCCTTCAGCGAGCAGACGGGTGCGAATCCTGGCGGGGGCCGGCATTTCGTGATTGATACCGTGCGGAACCTATTGGTGTACATGGTGACGGACGACAGCATGGCATCCATCAATCTGGACACGCTTCAAGCCGCCGCCTTTACGATCTCCGGCACGGCCTTCACGGGAGCTGCCATCGGTGCCGGGCGCATCATCACGATTGACAGCCCTTTCGTGAAATCAAAGGTATCTGCCATCACCGGGAATGAGTTCACTTTGAACTGGAGCAGTGCAGGGCCGGGTTATCTCTACCGGGTGGATTACCGCGATTCCTTGGAAACCGGGGATTGGGCGCCTTTGCCGGGTACGACCTGGCCGGTGGCAGCCACCAGTCTGGCCGGGATTCCGTTGAGCCAGTCAAAGCGGTTCTACCGGATCGTGGCGATTTCGGACTGAGGCTTTGCTTGGTCGAACGGTGATGTTTAAGAATCACCCAAGCTTTTTGCTTTTGCCTGCGGCCTTGTCGGCTGCGGGACGGCTCACCGGCTTGAAGGCGCTGGGCTTGGTCTTGATCCAAGCCACGAATTTTTTTATTTCGGGATGCGCCAGCAGGGATGTCAGCGTGTTAAATTGCCGCTCCAAGGTCTTCTCCGTGAACAGAGCGTGGACGTGATTGTGGCAAGGGCGGCAAATCCAGGCGATGCGCTGTTTGACTTCCTGCCGGTCGAATTCACGCTTGTTCCGCTTGTTCGCATGGCGGGCCTGCGGGATGAGATGGTGCTTGGTGAGCAGGCACTCATCCCGGCGGCACAGTTCGCAGACGCCCAGTCGTCTCATGACGCGGACAGGTATAATCGGATTTTACCGTCCGGCAATGCTGGAAACTTTTACCCTCCCTTTACAAATAAACCCAAACTTTTTGCCGTGCCGGACGTTTCATTATCAGGTATATGATTAAGCAACCCGATCAGCCTTTTATGAAAAAGTTTGCCCCTCCTGCGAACAGCCGTCGTCGTTTTCTGGCCCAATTCGGCCTGGGAGCCGCCACGCTGTTCACTGTTCCCGGTGCGTTCGCCGAGGAACTCGTCCGCACCCCTTCTCAGACCGAAGGGCCGTTCTATCCGGACAAGCTGCCCTTGGATACGGATAACGACCTCATCGTCATCAATGATGCCACGACGCCCGGGGTAGGGGAGATCACCTGGCTCAGCGGACGTTTGCTCGATTCGCGTGGGGAGCCGATCCGCAATGCCACCATTGAGATCTGGCAGGCAGATAATAACGGGGCGTATCTCCACAGCCGCACGGGCAACAAAGACAAGCAGGACAGGCATTTCCAGGGCTTTGGCCGGTTCCTCACCGGTTCCACAGGCGAATATCTTTTCCGGACCATCAAGCCGGTGCCGTATCCGGGCCGCGCGCCGCATATCCATTATGCGGTGAAGATCAAGGGGCGTCAGAAATTCACCACGCAATGCTATATCGAAGGGCATCGACAAAATGATCGGGATGGCGTGATCCGTGGTATCAAGGACGCCAAACAACGCGCCTCGGTCATCGTTCCTTTCACGCCGGTGAAGAATTCCAAGATCGGGGAACTGGCCGCCAAGTTCGACATCGTGATGGGCTTTACGCCGGAAGCGTAAGCTATTTGAAGAATCATGATCCCCAGCCGGGTGACTGGCTGGGGATTTTTTTATTTGCTGCGGAAGGTCTCGCTCAGCACGACTTGCTCCACGAGGGTGCGCAAACCGTAATCGGCCTTCTGCACTTCGTACACGATGTGGTTCACCTGTGGGCGATCCAGCGGCTCGATGCGGCGTCCACAAGCGTAAGCGAGCAACTTCTCCGTGAGCATCTGGGTGAATTGATCCTGCCGGGTGAGGAGAATCTTCTTCAATCCGGCGATGTCTTCGAATGATGTTCCGTTCGGCAATTCACCAGCCGGGTCGATCTTTGGTCCTTGCTTCCGGCCTTGGCTGTAATTGGTGCGCCAAGCTCCGATGGGGTCGAAGTTCTCGAGCGCAAATCCCGGCGGGTCGATCTTGGCGTGGCATTCCATGCAGCCCGGATTGTCGCGATGCTTTGAAAGGATATCACGGATCGACTTGGCCCCACGCACATCGGGATCGATGGGCGGAACATTGTCCGGCGGCGGTGCGGGCGGTGTGCCGAGGATATTCTCCAAGAGCCAAACGCCACGGATGACGGGGGAGGTCTCGATGCCGTTCGCGCTGACGGTCAGCACACTGCCTTGTCCCAACAGCCCACCGCGGCGTCGGTCCGTGAGGCTGATCTTGCGGAACTCGTGTGCTTGATCTGGTGGCGCGATGCGGCCAAACCCATAGAGATTGGCAAGCGGCTGGTTCACGAAAGTGAAATCAGCATCGATGAATCGCGTGAGGCTTTCGTTCTGCTTGAGCAGATACTGCATGAACAACTGTGTCTCCCGCTTCATCGCGTGTTTGAGGTCATCGTAATAAAAGCGGCTGAACTCGGCGCGATCCGGCGGCATATCTCCGAGGCTGCGGAGGTTCAACCAGCTATCCAGGAAGCCTTCGATGAAAACTTCCGAGCGCGGACTGGCCAGCATGCGATGCGTCTGGGCGAGCAAGACTTTATCCTGCAACAACTCGCCGCTGGCGGCAACACGGCGCAATTCGTCATCTGGCATCGTGGACCAGAGGAAATAGGACAACCGCGAAGCCAGGGCATGCGCGGTGAGCTTTTCATCCTTGGCATCTGGCTCGACGAGGTAGAGGAACGCTGGGGAGCAGAGGGCGGCTTTGAGCCCGTCTTTCAAGGCGGCAAACGGTGTTTGACCGGCTTGCCGACGGGTATCGACGACACGCATGAGCCGGTCCACTTCCTCTTTGGTAGCGGGACGGCGATAAGCGCGGTCGGCGAAGTTTTGCAAGATCTCGCGGGAACGTTCGGGTGTGAAAGGCTGCTTCCCCAGGATGACTTGTTGCGAGGCAGGCGGCCATTGCTGGACGATCGGGCCGCGGATCTCGATCTCATGGATGCGGATATGCGGCATCTGCCCGTAAGTGAGGACCAC
>CAZRGY010000042.1:13488-14918 GCA_964599715.1 uncultured Verrucomicrobiota bacterium
GGATCTCGATCTCATGGATGCGGATATGCGGCATCTGCCCGTAAGTGAGGACCACGCGGCGCGCCTCGAAGATGCCGGTGTTCTTGCGTTCATTCGCCGGCCAGTGATCGTTGTATTTGCGGGCGAGGGTGCCAAAGGCCTGACGACTGTTCGCCATGCCATTGGGGAAGATGAAACGCGGCGTCTGACCGGCGCTCAGCTGCACGGTCATGGCATGCCATTCGGGTTCGCCATCTTTTAAGGTGACTTCGGCGAGTTCGGGTTCGATCGGCTGCGGGTGATGCAATGGACCGGCCTTCACATCGCCGGGCACGATCCCGAGACGGAAGGGTTGGGCGGTATCTCGCTTGAAGATGCTGGGATCATAGGGATTCTCCCGATGCATCGCCTGCGCCTTCACGCGGATCTCATACATGCCATCCACCGGCACACCTTTTTGGAAGCTGGAGATGTAGCCGTAACCGCCCTCGTGGTTCTCCGTGTCCGGCACCTCATAGATGCACAGGTATTTGTTTTGATACACCCGGCCATGCGGGTAGACATGCTCCTGTTGCGGACGGAAGTTGCCCGCAAACTTCCAAGATTGCTCCGACGGCTTTTCGCTGACGCTGAAAGCTTTCTCCACCACCTGATCGGCGGCATCCAGATATTGCGCCAAGAGGTAACCGGAAGTCTTCAGCACATCGCCCAGATTATCCATGTGCTCGGCGGTCTGATCACGCGGGAACTTGGTCGTCGGATCAAAGAGGCGCATATCCAAGGCGAAGAGATCGCCCACGGTGTTGATGTATTCGCGTTTGTTCAGACGGCGCAGGACAGTTTGTCCGCCGGTGCTGCGCAGTTCTACCCGGGCCACCGAGACGGCTTCCGTGAGCGAGGCCACTATGGCTTTGCGTTCCGCTTCGGTGGGCTGCTTGGCCTTCTTCGGCGGCATGTCGCCGAGGTTGAGCTGGTCGATGATATCCTGCAGATCGATCACAGCCTCCAAGTCTTTCGCCGGGAGTTTGAGCTGGTCGAAACGCCGCTCGCCTTTCTGCTTCTCCGCCCCATGGCAAGAGGTGCAGTAGGTGTCGAGGAAGGTTTTGGCAGACGGGTGCGACTCGGCGGCTTGCGCGCTGCCGGTGGCCGACGAGAGCAGCAAAGCCGCCATCAAAAAGCCCATGCAGCAGGCCGTTGCCTGAAAGGCGGATCGCCTGGCCTTCGGCATGGGGTATTCGTTATTCCGCATGGACATTCATCAGGCTTTAAGCCAGCCCGTTCATTTCACCCGTGCTGGTCGCGAAACGCTCATCCTGCAGTCCCAGCTTGTGCATGGCGCTGAGATAGAGATTGGGCAGCGGGTAGTTGTTCTTCTGATCGAACGCCAGATGCTGGCCGTGCTTAAAGCCGCCACCGGCGAACAGCACGGGCATGTTCTTGTTGTCGTGCGA
>CAZRGY010000043.1:0-14335 GCA_964599715.1 uncultured Verrucomicrobiota bacterium
GTCGGTGCGGTGTAAAGGATGGTCACTCCGTATTTCTCGATGATGCGCCAGAAACGATCCGGCTCCGGCCAATTCGGCGCGCCTTCATACATCAGGCTCGTCGCGCCATTCGCCAACGGCCCATAGACCACATAACTGTGACCCGTCACCCAACCGATATCCGCCGTGCACCAATAAACATCCTCATCCTTGAGATCGAACACATACTTCGACGTCATCTTCGCCGTCAGCATATAACCGCCCGTGGTGTGCAGGATGCCCTTCGGCTTGCCCGTGGAACCCGAGGTGTAGAGGATGAACAACGGCGCTTCACTGTCCATCTGCGCCGCCGGACAATTCGCATCCACATACTCCAGCTCGCGATGCCACCAGACATCCCGGCCTTCCTTGATATGCACCTCGTTATTCGTACGACGCAGCACGATGACTTTCTCGATCGTCTTCGTCAGCGAAACACCCTTCGCGTCCTTCAACTCCAGCGCGTCATCCACGTTCTTCTTGAGCTGTACCACCGAGCCCCGGCGATACCCGCCATCCGACGTGATCACCACCTTCGCCTGGCAGTCGAACACCCGGTCCGCCACCGACTGCGCACTGAAGCCGCCGAACACCACTGAATGGATCGCCCCGATGCGCGAGCATGCCAGCATCGCCACCGCCGCCTCCGGCACCATCGGCAGATAGATCAGCACACGATCGCCCTTCTTCACGCCATTGCGCTTCAGCACATTGGCGAACAGACACACCTCGCGGTGCAACTGCTTGTACGTGATCACCCGCTCCTCACCCTGCTTGCCCGGGGCCGCCGGTTCACCTTCCCAGATGATCGCCGCCTTGTTCGCGTGCGGCGTATCCAGCCACTTATCCAGGCAGTTATGGCTCACGTTCAGCTTGCCGCCCACGAACCACTTCGCGTTCGGCGCCTTCCATTGGAGCACCTTCTTCCACGGCTTGAACCACACCAACTCCTGCTTGGCCTGCTTGGCCCAGAACCGCTCCGGAGCCTTGATGGACTCGTTGTAGATCTTGCGATAATGCGCCAGCGACTTGATGTGCGCGTTCGCGGAAAACTGTTTGGACGGAGGAAAAACGCGCTCCTCCGTCATGACAGACGTGATGCTCGTCGGCTTTTCAGATTTGCTCATAATAGAAAAACGGAATGCGCGCCATATTAGGCCGGACCTTGTTCCCGTCAACCACCACCATACCTCAAAAGTGATTAAAAAGCCGAATATATGCCCGGCTTGACCCGTCCGACTACTATTCCAGAAGATAAGACCATGCATTCAGCCATCTCTCGCCGCCATTTTCTCGGTTCAACCTCAGCAGCCGTTTCGCTACTGGGATTGGGTGGCAGCATCTTCGTCCCAAAAAGCCGGGGAGCGGATGCCAAATATCCATTCGCCGCCCCCAACCCGGGCATCCAGAAAAACCGGGACATCGCACTTTCCTTGCTCAAACCATCAGCCAAAGAGCTTGAGCGCGGGTATGAGCTGCATGCCAGCTCGCTAGTTTTCGAATCCTACGGTTTTGCCCCGCGCGCTGCGCTTGATGGCGAAAAATATGCCGCCTTTGCCGCAGGCGGTGCCACGGATGCAGAATTGGTGGACCTGCGCGAGGAGATGTCCATGACGCGGCAGGCTACCGACGCCCGGGAAAGGGAAGAATTTCTGGCCGCATTCCGGGCTGCCGGGGTTACCTGCATCTTCCAGAACACCGGTGAGGAAGGCAGTGACCCTATGCGCCTGATCAAGCGCCTGTCCCGCTTCACTCATGCTACCGGACTTATGCCTGGTGTTTGCCCCAAAGCCGTCACACCAGATGACATTGTAGCCGCTAAAAAGGCAGCACGCCACTGCCTCTACTTCACCACCAACGGCGTGCCTCTACGTCAGGCATGGGAAAGCGTGCGTGATGAACTGCGCAACATCCGCCTCTTCTTCCAGCTCGGTGTGCGCATGATGCATCTCACCTACAACCGTCGCAACCCGATCGGTGACGGCGCAGGTGAGCCGAAGGATGCTGGGCTTAGCGATTTCGGCCACAGTGTCGTGGCTGAAATGAACCGTCTGGGAGTGATTGTAGATGTAGCTCACTCCGGTTGGCGCACCAGTTTGGAAGGGGCCAAAGCTTCCAATAAACCGATGGTGGCCAGCCATACCACTTGTGGCGGAGTTTATCGCCATTTCCGCGGCAAACCGGACGAAGTGGTGAAGGCCATCTGCGATACCGGCGGTCTTATCGGCATCTGCTGCATCCCACGTTTCCTGGGTGGGGATGGCGACCTGAATGCCTTCCTTAACCACATCGATTACGCCGTGAGAACCTTCGGCGCTGAACACGTGGCCATCGGGCCGGATATCTCTTATGTCTCTCAATTCGAGGCGGCCGAACGCGCAAAAGTACCGAAGCGTAAGGATGGCACTTCTCCTCTTTCAGCTGTGGGACCGCGCTGGGAACATCTTTGGCCGGTCGATGACTACCGGCCAAAGCCGCACGCTACCGCCAGCCTCGCTTGGACTAACTGGCCCCTCTTCACCGTGGGCATGGTGCAACGCGGTCATTCGGATGACACCATCCGCAAGATACTGGGAGAAAATGTGCTCCGGGTTGCCCGGGCAAATTTTAATGGCGTATAAAGCGGCCTTGCCACTCACGCTGATTTAACGAAACTGCTCCAATGAAACTCCTTCTCCAAGCCTTGGGTTTAAGCCTGGTGGTTGGCTTGCCTGCTGGAGCTGCAGATAAAGACATTGGAGCCCCCACTAATACCGTCACCGCCACGTTCTACATCTCCGATGTGAAGTGTGCTGCATGTGTCAGTTTCTTGAATGATTCCGTGCAGGCAGTGCCCGGGGTGATAACGGTTGACGGCCTTACTGAGACAAGCGGCTATGCCCGTATCTCTTTCAACCCGGAGAAAGCTAACCATCAAGGGATCGCTCAAGCTGTCGCCGAAACCATCCAGATCCATGGCGAACCTTTTAAAGCCGTCTTGAAGTTGCGCATCCCTGATTACCCCAGGGAAGGCAATACCGCCAAGGTCGATGCGCTCATCGCCAAACAAAAAGATTTCGTGACCTTTGAGTGCCGTAACCGCGAAAAAGGGCTCTTCGCCATTCACTTCAAGCCTGTGACCTCGCCTCAACCAGCCGGTGCAGCTTCCGTTTGGAAGCCCGAGCAATTCTTGAAAGCCGTGAGAGAACTCGGTCTGGAAGGACGCCTCGTTGAAGAATCTCCATCGAATCCTTGAGCCGTCTCAAGTCGCTGGCCAATTCTCCTTGAGCTTGGATAACACCCTCAACAAGCTCATCAGCGAATTCCCTTCCAGCCGGTTGGCCATATACAGGAAGCACCGCCTGGGCGCAGGTCTTTGCCGCATACATAGCAGCATCTTCGCCGCCGTCACGATCGCCTCTGGGTAAGGGCTGCGGAGTTCATCGAACGGTTCGAACATCTGCCCCGCCTGTTCAAAGCTGATGCCCGGTTGCAGGAGCAATCGAGCCACCCAGAAATCAGCCGTCATCGCTTCCGCCATCGCCCATTGATCGGCCAGCGTGGGCATCTTCGTCCAACTCGTGAACACATGCGCTATCCCGTATTGCCGCAACATCGCGAAATAGTCCGGATGTAGAAACGAGCGGTTGCGCACCTCCACCGCATAGCGCCACCCCACCGGCAGGCTTCCCAGAAAATGATCCAGTTGTTCCACGAAATCCCGCCCCCGGGCAAAGTCTTCCACCTTGAAATTCGAGAACTCGAAGACCAGCACCCCCACCTTCTCCTTGATGCATTCCAGCGGGTTCAGGAAATCCCGCACGAACACCTCCGGGCTCAGGAAGAAGGGATTCAACTGCCCGCCCTTCTCGCCAAACCGCGGGATCTTGGGAAAGCGCTTCACCGTGATGTCATCCGTCACCTTGAAACCGAACTCGAATCCCGGCGGCACCAGAGCCGCCAGCCCTTGGGCATACTTCTCCGTGGGGAAATTATAATACGCCGCATCCACACTCACCGTGGGGAAGACGCTCGCATACTCCTCCAGACATTCCTTGTTGAAGCGCGCTTCGGAGAACTTGCCGCGCGTCTCATACCGGTCCCGGTCATACAACTGCCCCAACCAGCCCGGATACTTCCACGACGACGTCCCCAGATAGAGCCCCTCCTCCGCCAGCTCCTTCACCCCCGCCCGCAAGGTCCGCAGATCAAATCCGTTCTTTGCCTCAAACAGACTCATCGCCCGCTAGACACTATAGTGCGGCGGTTTCGTGTTTGTGCCCTTGATCCGCTCCAACTCCTGGCTTTCCACCGTGTTCGAGAGCTGCTGTTGCACCAGCTTCAGCCGCGCGATTGTCTTGCTCTGCTCCGTCACCACCTGGTTCAACTGCTCACACAGATGCTCCAGATGCGTCACGTTCGTTTCCAGCTTCAACAACCGCTCTTCCAACGATGAATCCATGTCCCAAAGATACGCCCGGGAACCTCCCGCGCGAACATATTTTGCAACACCCAACATACGTTGAACGACGAAGCCCATTGCCCGTGCTGCAGGCTTCCAGCCGGCAGTCCTACGCGCACGACGAAACCAGACCAGCTCCCCAGATTGACTCCCTTCCCATTCTCCCCCAACCTCCCGGGCGGCGAATGAAACTCAGCCTGCGTTTATTGACCGTCTTATGGCTCAGCCTGATCTGCCTGAACGGCTTCAGTCTGATGGCCCAGCCAGCGCCCAAACCCGTCCCGGACGCCTGGCTACCCGCGGGCGTTTACCCCGATTTCCTGACCCCCAACCACTGGTCCACCACCGATTCCGGCACGCTCACGAACGAAGCCCTCATCGGCAAGCTCCGCGTCTATTGGCACCCGCCTGCCGGTGCCGAAGTGAAATCCGCCCGCATCTGGGCCAGCACCGATGCTCCCGGACGCTGGCGTGCCCGAGATTGGCAACCCCTCCCCATGGAGAAACGCGGCGACCGCTGGGAACTGGCTCTCCCTATCGAAAACGTCGATGTCCCCGTCCTCTATTTCGTGGAAGCCGGCACCTCACCCGCAACCCTCACCGCCATGCGTATGTGCCATCCGCGCTTAGTAGGCCTTGAGGAACCCAGCCGCATCTTCTGGCCCTTCCTCGAAGGCTTCGAGGAAGACCTCTGGAGCTGGCGCACCGTCACCGATGAGCCGCGCTTCACTCCGGTCGAGACCGGCACTGTCGTCAAGAATGGCAAGGCCGCCCTGCGCCTTATCATCCCTGATGGCAAACGCTCCACCGCCGTGACCACCACGCGCATCCGCGGCTGGCAACTGGACCAGCAATTCGCCAATGGCATCCGTATCTGGGTCCGCACCGCAAACGGCACTGCCAAGCTGCGCTGCACCCTGCAAGCCCACGCCTACACTTCGCAACAGGTGACCTCGCTCTACCCGGATGAGCCCACCATCACCACCACCTGGCAGGCCATCGACCTCAAGCTCGATCGCTTCCCCAAGCTTCCTGTGACCGAGGTGGACCTGATGTCCCTGGAAGTCATCGGCAACGGCCCGCTGGAATGTTTCGTGGATGATGTCCAGCTCCTCGGCCGTTGGCCCACCGTGGATTGATGGTGCAAAAAAACCTTTCCGCATCTCCTCAAGGGAAAATGCCGAGCGATTCATAGCTATCAGCCACGCGCTCGATCGCGAACTTGAAGGCCGCCGTCCGGAAATCCGGCAGCTCATCCCGTTTCATGTTCTCGCGGATAAAGTGGTAGGACACCTTCATCGTCTCCGCCAGCGCAGAATGGACATAATCCACCTCACGCGGACCACGCGTTAAGGCTTGGGTGTCGGCCAGATCCATCGGCTTTCCGCTCACCCGCTCGATGGCCGTGATGAACCGGCGGTTGACCTCCTCGAACTGGCGCTTCGTGAGGCGCTCGAGGCTCACATGGGAGAGGTTCTTCAGCCACTCGAAGTAAGATACCGTCACACCGCCAGCATTCAGATACAGATCCGGCAGGATGAACCGTCCCCGCTCAAGCAGGATGGCCTCGCCCTCGGAATCCACCGGTCCATTGGCGGCTTCTGCGATGATCATGGCCTGGATACGCGGCGCGTTCTCGGCCGTGATCTGGTTCTCCAGCGCAGCTGGCACGAGGATATCGCAGGGCTGCTCCAGTACTTCAGCCGGATCCGTGAAGTTCGTCGCTCCCGGATAATTCAAGATGGAGCCGCTCTCCTGCCGGTGCCGGATCACCGCGCTCACATCCAATCCATCAGGCGCAAAAATGCCGCCCTCGCGTTCGGCGATACCCGTGATCACCGCGCCACCTTCTTGCAGAAACTGCGCCGCGTGCGAACCGACATTGCCGAGCCCTTGCACGATGACCCGCTTGCCAGCGATGCCCGGTGAGAGTTTGAGCGGGGCAAGATCCTCCGCGATATCAAGCGCTTCGCGTATGCCATGGAACACCCCCAAGCCCGTGGCTTCCCTTCGGCCCGGGATGCCATGCAGAGAAAGCGGCTTGCCGGTGACACACGCAAAGGTATCGATCTGGTTTGGGCAAAGCGCCTTGAACGTATCCAGTATCCAGCCCATCTCGCGTTCTCCCGTGCCGTAATCCGGCGCTGGCACATCGATCGCCGGTCCGATGAAGTTCTTCTTGATCAACTCCGCCGTGTAACGGCGCGTGACACGCTCACGAAACCCGTCACTGATGGCATGCGGATCGATACAGACGCCACCCTTGGCTCCGCCGAAGGGGACACCCACAATCGCGCACTTGTAGGTCATGAGCGCAGCCAGCGCGATCACTTCATCCTGATCCACGTGGAGGCTGAACCGGATGCCACCCTTGGTCGGCAGACGATGATGGCTATGCTCGGCGCGAAAGGCCTCAACCACCTCAATGCCGCCATCATCGCGCTTGACTGGAAAGCGCATACGATAGACCGAATTGCAGTGCTTGACCTGACTCAACAATCCCTGAGGAAGCTTGGTATATTTGGCCGCACGATCGAAGTAATGAGAAACAGACTCGTAGAATACGCCCCGGTGTTTTTGAGTAGGATTTCCCATGCTTTTACTTATACCTTCAATAGGTTCTGCGGGCAAGGTGAAGCTCCAAATCTTATTGTGCTCAGAGAGCAAAACGGCGGGAATTTTCTAAGAAAAAATCAAAAATGTAGGCACCTCCCATCACTGACAGCTAAATCCCCCTCAACCTCACCGCATCAGAAAATCACTCAAGTGCTCGCCCTTCCGTCGCCGGTCCCAAGGTGACAACGTGACCAGCACCGCCCGCTCTGCCGGAAACCCCAGGAACCGCTGTGAGAGTTCATTGAACCGCTCCACCTCATCCGTCACAAACGGCAGGAACACCCCTTCACGACGACGACGGGTGGCCAGCAATTTCAAGGTCTCCAACCTCTCCTGCACATCCTCTGCACACGCCTCGGCGGAATCCACCAGCTTCACCCGCTTGCCCACCACCTCGGCGATCAACGGTTTCAACAAGGGATAATGCGTGCAGCCCAGCACAAGGGCGTCGATCTTTTGCTTGAGCAACGGCGCGAGATATTCCTTCAACACGGTCCTCGCGACATCGTGTTGCACCCAGCCCTCTTCCACCAAAGGCACCAGCAAAGGGCAAGCCCGCGCCACCACTCGCACCTCATCATCACGCGCCAAGATCGCTTTCACATACGCCTGGCTGCGGATGGTGGAAGTGGTGCCGATGATGCCGATGCGCCCGGTCTTCGATTTCTCCAAAGCCGCCCGCGCCCCTGGCAGGATCACCCCGAACACCGGCACCTCAAAACTCCGCTCCAAAGTAGGGATCGCCCAGGCCGAAGCCGTGTTGCACGCCACCACCACGGCCTTCACTCCTTCTTGCACCAGAAACTGCGTGTCCTCACACGCGAACCGGATGACCGTCTCCGGCGACTTCGTACCGTAAGGCACACGCGCCGTATCACCCAGGTAAACGAAATCCTCCCGCGGCATCACGCGCTTGAGCTGCCGCACGACCGTCAGGCCGCCGATGCCGGAATCGAACACCCCGATGGGAAGATTGCAGTCCTGCTTCACAGAAGTTGTTTCAGCGAATCACTGCTCGACGATGCGCTTGTATTCCTTGATCCCATCAGCGATGCCCTTGGCCATGATGCGCCGGTGGGATGAGCTGCGGATCTTGCTCGCCTCCGTGGCATCGGACATGAAGCCGCCCTCCACCAGGATGGCTGGCATCGTCGAAGTCCGCAGCACAGCAAAACGCGCCCGGCGCAGACCACGATCATCCGCCCCCGTGCTTCGCACCAGACCGCGCTGCACATAAAAGGCCAGTAAACTGTTCTGCGCATCATTCCGGTTACCCGGAAACTTCACGGCCGTGGCCCCTTCACCCCGGGCGTTTGTTGAAGCCGCCCCTGGAGGTGTCAGCGCATAGACCTCCGCTCCCTTGGCCCCACCGCCTGCCACCCCATTGAAGTGCAGACTGATGAACATATCCGCTCCGAACTTCTGCGCCACATATGGCCGGGATTCCAATTCGACAAATTTGTCAGAAGTGCGGGTCAGCACCACCTTGAAGCCCGCTGCTTCCAACTGGCTCTTAAGCTCCTTGGCCAGCAAGAGCGTGTAGCTCTTTTCCTGGCCCCCGCTGTTGTGATTACCGGGGTCCTTACCCCCGTGACCGGGATCGATGCAGATGGTCTTCACCTTGTCACCCGATTTATTACGGGTGGGAAACATCACCGGATGGATGGCGTTGTCCAAGTCCAATGTAGAGATGCAGGCCATGCCACTACGATAGGCGATGGGCGCTGATAGCCAGACCACGACTCCGTTTAGGACCATCTTCTTGGAATCCACATCAAACTCCAACTTGGACCATTTGCTGGTGATCTGGACTTCCTTGGCCGCCTTCGTCCAGGTGAACTTGAAGTTGTAATTCTTGGCCCAGTCATCCAACTGAACGTATTTGAATCCATTCAGGGAGAACGTGGACAGCTTGCCCGAATCTGCACGGGAAATGCCCGGGCACACCAATGCCAGGCATATGCACCAAATCCATAGCTGTCTCATGGGAAGCCAATGTGCCTGCCAGCCGCCAGTGGTTCAAGCGTTCGCTGCCTGCAACCCCCACTTTTCTCAAAAACTTCAGCCGAATCGGCTGATAATAAAACTTTCCCGAGTCACTTGGCCGCTGGTGGCAGAAAAGTGATCTTCACTCCGGGCTTTTGCTCCTGGCTCAAGCTGTCGATAAGATTTGCGCCCGTAGCAACTGGCGCCGCTGCTGCCGCAGGTGGGCAGGCAGAAGTCGTCGGTTCCAAAGCGGAACGCAACGCCCCTTCCACCAGTTCAGCGCAATGAATCTTCATTGGTGGCAAAGGTCCCAGCCCGCCGGAAAGGTCTTCCGATTTCAAGGCAAGCGCTTCTTCCGCCGTCTTACCCTTGATGAGCTCCGTCGCCATGCTCGCCACAGCGATAGCCGTCTCACAACCGAATGATTGGAACGTCGCCTTGTCGATGACCCGCTTGCCTTTGTCATCTTTGAACTTCACCCACAGGCGCAGCATCTCACCGCAACCGGCGTTGCCTACCGTGCCGATGCTGTCGGCATCGGCCATCTCGCCCACATTCTGCGGATTGGCCAGTGCCTCGCGGATCTTCTTTTCCAGTTCAGCGTTCATCGAAATAATTTCTTAACCCAATTGATACCGCGGCAATTTCTCGTCCACTTCCAGCGACCACGCGTCGATACCTCCGCGCAAAGCCCGCACATTCTTGTAACCGTGCCCCAAGAAATACGCCGCGCCGTCCAAAGCCGTCTTGCCCGCATGATCGATCACCACAAATGTGGCGTCCTGCCCCCACTTGCCCATGATCTCTTGCATCAAAGGCTGCGATAACAACATCGCGCCTTCGATTTTCACCGCCTCATACTCTTCCCGCGAACGGATATCCAACAGACGGATGCCTGCATCCTGCTTCAGCAACTCGGCCAGTTCCTTGGGCTCGATCAAAACCTTCGCATCCTCATCGTGGCTCGTGCGGATATGCGCCAGCACTTCATCCACGCTCAGGTTGTTGTTGCGCGCACAGACCTGACCGAGCGTCTCCGTGGATTGGAAGCCGCAACTCGAGCACCCGCCGATATGATACTTGCGGAAGAGCGCGCGCTGGGCTCCCGGATAGGCTTCCAGCACTTCGCTCATCGGCGAATTCGCCCCGATTTGTTCAGCTACGACAGACATAGAGATTCAGTATAGCTCAAAGAAACAGTTTCTGCACCTTGTGCAGGATTTCGATGAAACGGTCCACTTCCGCCTTCGTGTTGTAGAAGTAGAAGCTCGCCCGCAAGGTCGCTGGCACACCCAGCTTGGCCATCAGCGGCTGGTTGCAATGATGCCCGGCCCGTAGCGCGACGCCTTTCTGATCCACCATCGTGGCGATATCCAAGGCATGGGCATTCGCGAACACAAAACTCACCAAACCCGCGCGACCCTGCTTCGGACCAAAGATGCGGATGCCTTTAAACTCGCTCAGCTTCGCCACCGCGTATTCGGCCAACTCCTGATCATGCGCGAAGATGCGATCACGACCGATGGCATCGAGATAATCCAGTGCCGCATGCAAGCCCACCGCTCCCGAGATATGCGGTGTGCCCGCCTCAAACCGATGCGGTGGCACATTGTAAACCGTATCAAAATATTCGACCTTCGAGATCATCTCGCCCCCGCCCTGATACGGCGAGAGGTCTTTCAAGATTTCCTGGCGGCCATACAGCACACCCATACCCGTCGGCCCACAAATCTTATGACTGGAAAACGCGAGGAAATCGCATCCCATCGCCTGCACATCGATCGGCAGATGCCCCGCACTCTGCGCCGCATCGATGACCGTGAGAACTCCTTGCGCCCGCGCCTTTGCACAGATCTCCGCCACCGGATTCACCACACCCATCGAGTTCGAGATATGTGTGATGGCAAGCAGCTTCACCCCATCTTCTGCCAGCCTGTCCAAGCGGCTAAGATCAAGTGTGCCTTCATCACCCATCACCGGGAAGTAAGCGAGCTTTGCTCCCGTACGCTTGACGATCATCTGCCACGGCACCAGATTGCTATGATGCTCCAGCTCACTGATGAGGATGGTGTCCCCCGCCTTGAGCTGGTCCTGCGCCCAAGTCGCAGCCACGAGGTTAATACCCTCCGTCGTGCCGCGAGTAAAAATGATTTCCGACTTATCCCGCGCATTGATGAATTGCGCCGTGCGCAGACGGGCGTTCTCATAGGCCTCCGTCGCGCGATTGCTCAGCTCATGGATGCCCCGATGTACATTGGCATTCTCATGCTCGTAATAATTCTGCAACGCGGCGATGACCTGCTTCGGCTTCTGGCTCGTCGCACCGTTGTCGAAATAGATAAGCGGGTGCCCGTTCACCACCTCATTGAGGATGGGGAAATCAGCCCGGAGCGCAGCCCAGTCAGGAGTGGCTGGCTGTTCCGGTGCGGGCAATGTCGCTGTCTCGCTCATCTTCTATCAATATAGCATCAGACGCTCCCGACCTCACATCAGGCCCAACTGCAAGCGTGCGGCTTCCGTCATCATGCCTTGGTTCCATTGTGGTTCCCAGACGAGCTCCACGTTCACTTCTTGCACGTCTTCCAGGCTGATGAGTTTGTTCTGCACATCCTGTTGCAACACTGGTCCCATGCCGCAACCCGGCGCCGTAAGCGTCATCTTCACATCCACTTTATAGCCACCGCCCCCATCCGTCAGCGTGTCGATGTGGCAATCGTAGATTAGACCAAGGTCCACGATGTTCACCGGGATTTCCGGATCGTAGCAAGTGCGGAGCTGTTCCCAGATATGCTTGTCCAGTTCCTCTTTGGTCATCGGCTGGCCAGTGGCCGAACGCACCGTGGCCTGCTTCACTTCCTTGCCCAAGGCGTCGGCATCTTTGCCATCGATGCGGAACATATTGCCGTTCACCACCACGGTATAGCTTCCGCCAAGTTCCTGTGTAATGTATGCCTGTTCGCCTTGTTGCAGCGTCACCTTTGTGCCCACCGGCACCACGGCGGCATCCACATCGCGGCTCAACGTCACTGTCTCTTGTGCTCCGTAACTCATATTTCTTTCCTTCAGTTCGCAGCTACAACTTTAAGGCCAAGTTCAACCGCATCGTTCAAAAATCAATTCGTCGCCACCAACTTCTCCTGCGCCAGCACCTTGATGCGCTCCACCATCGCAAAGAGCCCGTTCTTCCGCGTGGGGCTCAAGTGACGGTCCAAGCCCAGCTTCAGCAAGTGCGCCTTGGCATCCGCCTTCAGCATCTCTTCCGGCGTGCGGTCATTGAAGATCAACTGCAAGACCGCGATGAGACCGCGCACGATGAAGGCATCACTGTCAGCGAGGATAGTGAAAGAACCGGGCTTGGATTCGCTCGGCACCATTTTCATCCAGACCATCGCCTGGCAGCCGTGGACGCGATTCGCTTCCACCTTGTCCGCCTCAGACAGGCCGGGCAATTTCTTGCCCAGCTCGATCAGGTAGCCGTAGCGCTCTTCCCAATCGCCCAGCAGCTCAAAGTTCTCTACCAGCTCTTCAATCGTGATCGACATCTAAATAATTCCGTTCTTTTCCCAAGCAGGCGTGACGCCTGCGATACGGCCCGCGAGACGCGGGCGCTACCTTGGTAGCGCAGGCCTCTGGCCTGCCGTACCGCCGTCCGTCCCGGCGGCTTTTCTAGCTATCGTGCAAGTGCGGGTTCATCTCCAAGCGATCCCACACGATCTTGTCCAACTCTTCGCGGACGGCCTCGGTCTGGACGCGATCGATAATCTCTCCGGCAAACGCATGCATCAACATGCGGCGCGCCGTCTTTTCACCGATACCACGTGCGCGGAGATAGAATATCTGCTCTTCATTCATCCGGCCGATGGTGGCACCGTGCGTGCACTTCACATCGTCCGCATAGATCTCGAGCTGCGGTTTCGCATCCGCCGTGGCGTCATCGCTCAACAGCAGGTTGCGGTTCGTCTGTTTCGCATCCGTCTTCTGCGCATCGGGCTTCACCAGGATGCGCCCGTGGAAGACACCCTTCGATTTATCATCCAGGATGCCGTTGAAATATTCATGGCTCGCACAATGGGCCTTCGCATGCTCCACGATCATGTGGTGATCGATCACCTGTTCGTTGCGCGTGAGGTAAAGCCCGTTGAGCACCGCCTCCAGCCCTTCACCGTCCAGTTTCGTGCGGAGATTGTAACGGGCCAGCTTGCCGCCTAGCGCGAGAGAATGCGTCCACACCTTCGAGGTGCGACCGAACACGCCGTGTAACGCCGCGAAATGATACGCATCAGCCGCCTCATCCTGGAACTTCACGTGCTCCACCCAGGCATTATCGCCCACCACCAGCTCCGTCACCGCATTAGTGACGTAAGGTGCCGTGGCCAGGCTCACATAGCTCTCCAACAAAGTGAACTTCGCTCCGGCATCCACCAACACCAGGTTCCGCACATGGGCCGCAGCACCCGTTTCAGCCGCCGTGCTCAGGTAAACGACCTGCACCGGCTCTTCCACGCTGACATTCTTCGGCACATGGACAAAGAGTCCATCCGTGAAGAACGCTGTGTTCAAAGCCGTGAAGGCATTCGCCTCCCCCGTCGCATAACGGGTGAGATGCTGCTCGATGAGTGCCGCATCCGTATTCAACGCCTGCTTAAGGCTCGCGACTTTCACCCCTTCCGGCAACGCCTTCAGGTCGGAAAGCGAAGCGGCGTAATGGCCGTCCACGAACACGAGCCGTGAACCCGGCTGCCCGGCAAAAGTGAACTCCTTCAGATCCGCCAACGTCACGCTCGCCGAAGCGGGCTCAGTCGCGGGCAGGAACGGCAGTTTCGCCGCGTGCGCCACGTTCGTGAAGCGCCAGTCTTCGTCGTGCAGCGTGGGATAGCCCAGCTCCGCGAACTGCGAGATACCGGCCTTGCGCAACGGGAACAGCCAGGCCGGCTGCTGCTTCGCCAAGGAAGCTTCCAGCCGGTCAAAAGCCGCCAGCCGTGTATCCGCCTCGGCTGCGATGGGATTGTTAAGTGTCTGGGTCATGTCAGTGACACGCTAAATTTACGCGGGTTGCAGGTCGCCCTTGGTGACCCAGTCGTAGCCCTTTTCTTCGAGCTCGAGCGCGAGGTCTTTGCCGCCGGATTTCACGATCCGCCCGTCATACAGCACGTGCACGAAGTCCGGCACGATGTAATCCAGCAGGCGCTGATAATGCGTGATGACGAGCTGCGCATTGTTCGCATTCTTCAGTTTGTTCACACCCTCGGAAACGGTCTTCAAGGCATCGATGTC
>CAZRGY010000044.1:0-4938 GCA_964599715.1 uncultured Verrucomicrobiota bacterium
GCAGATGGCCGGTTGCTAGGTGCTGTTTGGCGTGCTACTGTGAGCCAAAATTAAGCAATGTCGGACGATAACAAGAATTTCGATAATGGCCGTGGCGGAAGCAACGGCGAGTTCAAGACTCCGCCCAAGACTTGGCTGTACTGGTTGCTGATCATCAGCATCATTCCCGCCTTGATTTTGCTCCAGGGTAAAGGGCAAGGGAAGGTGGACACTCTGACCCACACCCAGTTCGTGGAGTTGGTGGATCAGAACAAGATCGTGGAGGCGGAGATCAACTACCATCCACAATCACCTGACCTCCGTGAGATCGTCGGTAAATACACGGCAGAGGACAAGTCGGAGAAGAGCTTCCGTATCAAGACCCGCTTGAACGAGCCGCTCGAGGAAAAAATCCTCATGTCCGGCAAGTTCAAGCCCGTGGAGCCGAACACCTTCATGATGGGCCTGCTGACTTTGCTGCTGCCCTTCGTTTTCATCGCGGTGCTTATCTATTTCTTCCTGTTCCGCCAGATCAAGAATGCGGGCAAGAACGCCATGAGCTTCGGCAAGAGCAAAGCGCGCATGCTCAGCAAGGAAAAGAACAAGACGACCTTTAAGGACGTCGCTGGCGTGGAAGAGGCGAAGGAAGAGGTTTCTGAACTCGTCGAGTTCCTGAAAGACCCGAAGAAATTCCAGAAGCTCGGTGGGCGTATCCCGAAGGGCATCTTGATGGTCGGCTCGCCCGGTACCGGCAAGACCTTGCTGGCCAAAGCCATCGCGGGTGAGGCGGATGCCGCCTTCTTCAGCATCAGTGGTTCTGACTTCGTGGAAATGTTTGTCGGTGTGGGTGCGAGCCGTGTGCGCGATATGTTCGAGCAAGCCCGCAAGAGTACGCCCTGTTTGATCTTCATTGATGAGATCGATGCCGTGGGTCGCAGCCGGGGTCATGGCTTTGGTGGTGGCAATGATGAGCGCGAACAGACGTTGAACGCTTTGCTCGTGGAGATGGATGGTTTCGATACCCAGGAAGGTATCATCATCATCGCGGCGACGAATCGTCCGGATGTGTTGGACCCGGCGCTGTTGCGTCCTGGCCGCTTTGACCGTCAAATCATCGTGAATCTGCCGGATGTGCGCGGTCGCGAGGCCATCCTCAAGGTGCACGCGAAGAACGTGAAGTTGGACCCGTTGGCGGATCTTTCCATCATCGCTCGCGGAACTCCGGGTTACTCCGGTGCCGACCTGGCGAACTTGCTGAACGAGGCGGCGTTGCTCGCTGCCCGGGCGAGCAAGAAAGCGGTCACGATGCAGGACTTGGAAGAGGCTCGCGTGAAGGTCCGTTGGGGCCGTGAGCGTCGCAGCCTGGCGATGACCGATGAAAACAAGAAGCTGACCGCCTGGCATGAGGCCGGTCATGCGCTGGTGAATGTGCTCCTTGAGCACGCCAACCCGCTGCATAAAGTGACCATCATTCCGCGCGGACAATCCTTGGGTTCAACCTGGTCATTGCCGAAAGAAGACCAATTGAATCACGGTCGGTTGGAGATGATTGATATCATCACCATGACCATGGCCGGACGCATTGCGGAAGAAATGATCTCAGGGGACATATCGAGTGGTGCGGCCGGCGATATCAATCAGGCGACCAATCTGGCCCGGGCGATGGTTTGCCAATGGGGCATGAGCGACAAGCTCGGCATGGTGCAATACGGCAATGACAATGAGAACGTGTTCATCGGCCGCGACATGGCTTCACGGAAAGATTACAGCGAACGCACGGCTCAAGAGATCGATGAGGAAGTGCGTCGTATCATCACTGAGGGATACAACAAGTCCAAGAGCCTGCTGGAATCACATCGTGACAAGCTGGAAATCTTGGCCAATGCGTTGCTGGAGTATGAGACTCTGGATGGGGCGCAGGTGATGGAAATCTTGAACACGGGCAAGTTCACTCCGTTGCCGCATCAAGGCCCCGGTGAACCGCCGATGGGAGCGCAAGCAGCCACACCATTGCCGGAAGTGCCCAAGCCCAAGCCGCCGCCGTTGGATCCGGGATTGGGTTCCGCTGCCCCAGCTCCGGCATAGTAGTTGAGTTTTTCACAAGCCGTCCGGGAAGAAATTCCCGGACGGTTTTTTCTTTTTGTTTACTGAGGTCCGGTCTTGTCCCAACGTGGTGTGTATTCCTTACATGAAAATCCAGTTTGTATCTTTGTTACTTGGTTTGGGTGTGATTATTCCGGCGGTGCAGGCGCAAAACACGCCGCAGATCGCGTCCGCTTCTACGAATACTTCCAACTATCCTCAGGTCAATCTGGCGACCTGGTATCAGGTAGATACGAACTGGCCGCAGCGTCCGGCTGAATTTAAGACCGCAGCGGTCTCTAGTGTGGCAGTGGACAAGGCGGATAATGTTTGGGTTTTTACCCGCACCAAACCCGCCGTGCAGGTGTATTCTTCGGAAGGCAAGTTTCTGCAAGGATGGTGGGATAATCCCAAGACCGTGGCCCATACCATCAAGTTGGATAAGGATGAGAACGTCTGGCTGGTTGATGTCGGCACCCACACGGTGCGCAAGCATAAGCAGAACGGTGAGCTTTTGCTGACCTTGGGCGTTGATGGGGTTCCCGGATCGGATGACAAGCATTTCAACCGCCCGTCGGATGTCACGTTTGGTCCGCGGGGAGACATCTTCGTGAGTGATGGCTACGGTAACAATCGCGTGGTGCGGTTTGATAAGAACGGAAAGTTCATCAAAGCGTGGGGGACGATGGGCACTGGGGCGGAAAACTTCAGTTTGCCGCACGCCATCGCCTGTGACTCCAAAGGGCGACTCTATGTGGCTGATCGCAACAACGTGCGAGTGCAGGTCTATAATGCCGAGGGCAAGCTGTTGGATTCTTGGAATAACCTGATCGTGCCGTGGAGCTTTTGGGTGACGGAGAAAGATGAGGTCTGGGTTTGCGGTTCCTCGCCCATGCCTTGGAAGTTTGATCCCAAATACCCGACTTTGCCTTTGGGCTGCCCGCCAAAAGATCAGGTCTTCATGAAGTTCAATCCGTCTGGGAAACTGTTGCAACTGTGGACGGTGCCGAAGGGCGAAGATGGTCAGGAGAAGCCGGGTGACTTGAACTGGGTGCACACTATGGCCCTAGATTCCAAAGGGAATATCTATGCCGGGGATATCATCGGCAAGCGTGTGCAGAAGTTTATCCGGCAGAACTAAAGAAAAAGGACGGGCAGGGCCCGTCCTTTAAGATTGTTAGGTTGGCTGAAGTTTAGCTCAGGCCAGTTCTACAAGGACTTTTTCCAGCAGAGCTTTGGTTTTGCGGATGCCATCAAATTCACCCAGCGTCTTGCCTTCGTATTCGATGCCGACGAAGCCGCGATAGCCGGCCGCTTTCACGATTTTCATCATGCGGATGTAGTCCGTGTTCACTTCGTTACCTTGGGCGTCGAAATCATGTGTCTTGGCGCTGACCCCTTTCGCAAAGGGCATGAGCTCCGTCACGCCTTTGTAGCGGTCGTATTGCTCGTTCTTGACGCGATCGATGTAGAAGTTGCCGAAATCGGGCAGGGTGCCGCAGTTGGGCAGTCCAACCAGCTTCATCACGCCGGACAGCCAGGCGCCGTTGGAAGATAGTCCGCCGTGGTTTTCGACGATGGTGTTCAGTCCTAAAGTAGCGGTGAATTCGGAGAGCTTGCGCAGGCCATCGGCGGCGCGCTTTTGCTGTTCCTCATAGGAACCCACATTGCCGGTGGCCGCATTCACGCGGATAGAATGGCAGCCAAGGAATTTGGCGGCTTCCGCCCACTTGTGATGATTGCTGACAGCAGTCTGACGCTTCTTGGTGTCAGGGTCGCCCAGATTGCCCTCGCGGTCACACATGATGAGCACGCTGCGAACGCCCTCACCATTGCAGATATTCTTTAGCTCCGTGAGGTAAGCGGTGTCCTTGGCTTTGTCCATGAACATCTGGTTCACATACTCCACGGCGCCGATATCGAATTCGCGCCGGGCGATCTTCGGGAAGTCGAGATTGGTCAGGCGCTTTTCATCGCGGATGGCGACATGCAGGGACCATTCGGCCAGCGAGATCTCGAACCAGTTCATCTTGCGGGAGTTGGCTCCCGTCTGGCAGCCCGCCAAGGAGCCTATGCTCAGGCCGGCAATTGCCAGCGTTGATTGCTTGAGAAATGAGCGACGGTCCACGGATTGATTCATCGAGTCAGGCATAGTTGTTGGACGTTAATGAATAAAAAGTGAATCAATGCTTTATGGCAGCACCAGAAGCGGGTGGATTGCGGAACAAGGCGATAAATAGAACCAGAATGATCGCAGCGAAAGCCGCAGGCTTGCCCCAAAGTGGCTTCCACTCAATGGCCTTCAACTCCTGCTTGCGCAGCTCTGCCTTGTCTGCTTCCAGCTTGGCAATCTGTGTCTCCAATAAGGCCTTTGCCGCTGGGTCTGCAGTGGTCAATTGGGCTTTAGCTTCGTCGAGAGCCTTTGCGGCTGTCGTCAATTGTGCGGCGTATTGTTTGGAAGCCTCGGGCGTGTGTTGAGCCTCAACCTTGCCAGCGACTTGTGCCCCGATGAACATACCCAAACCTAGGGTGAAAAGGACCAGCAAACCCTGTGCCTGCCCCCGGATCTCTTTGGGGGCTGCCTGGTCCGTGTAAATCTGGCCCGTGACAAAGAAGAAGTCATAGCAGATGCCATGGATGATGACGCCAGCTAGAATCATCCAGCGCACTTCATCCGTGGCTCCAAGGGCAAACAAGGCGTAACGGGCCACCCAAGCCAGCATGCCGAAGGCCAACATCCATTTGACGCCCAAGCGCACAAAGAACAGCGGCATCACCAGCATGAAGAAAATTTCCGACATCTGGCCGTAGGACATCGTCTGACCTACAGGCAGTCCTGTCATCTCCACCACTCGACTGGTGATCTGGTAGTAGAAG
>CAZRGY010000044.1:4948-6026 GCA_964599715.1 uncultured Verrucomicrobiota bacterium
CGAGGGGGATACAAATCAGCATGGAGGAAATCAGGAAAATCAGATAAGACCTGTTCTTCAAGAGTACCAAGGCATCCAGACCAAGGATTTGACGGGCAGAAACCGGGCCCGTGCTGGCAGCCGGAGGTGTGTGCGGCAGCAGGAAGCTAAACAACCCCAGTGCCAGGGATGCACCGGCAGTGAGGTAGAACATGCTGATCTGATTATCCCATTTCAGCGCGGTGAGACTTAAGCCAGCCGCAATCCAACCGATGGTTCCCAAGACGCGTATGCCAGGAAATTCCTTCTCCGGATTGGACATGTTCTTCATGGCCAAGGTATTGGTCAGTGCCAGTGTCGGGAAATAAGTGAGCATGTAGGCGAAGAAGAACCCGTTGATGACATTCGGGTTCGGATTGGCCACCGTCATTTGGGTGGTAGCCAGAAACATGAAGACCGCTCCCAACAGATGCATGGCTGCGAGGACTCGTTGCGCGGCAAAAAAACGGTCGGCGATCATGCCGACAAAAAATGGAGAGATCATGCCGGCGATAGGGCCGACTGAATACATCCAGCCAAAGTCTTTGGCGGCAAAGCCGATGGTGCTCAGATAGTTTGGGCCAGTGACATACCAAGCTCCCCAGATGAAGAATTGCAGAAACATCATCACGGAGAGCTGAAAACGTACGGTAGTGTTCATATGGTGTTCGTTCGGGGCAAGATACGGAACTTTTACGAAATGAGGCAAGCGGGTTTGCAAGGATAGTGATGGCGGGACGCAATTTGGGTGGATTCACTCCTTTCCAGTCAGGCCCGGGTCAGCTAGTAAGTCTATAGTTCCATTTGTTGGGGGCAACTGATTGAGCCGCAATAGACAAGGTGACAGACAGCCGGGCCGGTTATCACGGCTATGGCGGGCTTTGTTCTTGCGGCCAGCTTGGCGCTGGCGGACGCTGTTATTGGCCTGCCTGCCTTTGAGCATCTTGGCGGTGACTTTGGAGGAGTTGCTGACCGAGGAGAAGATGACGCCGCGAAAATTTGCCGCGTATTTCAAGGATTTTGACTATAAATTCCATGCTGATATCCAGCCGCCTGAAGT
>CAZRGY010000044.1:6036-14307 GCA_964599715.1 uncultured Verrucomicrobiota bacterium
AGTGTTTTTGCAGACCCAGGCGGGAGATTGCGATGATTACTCGCTGCTGGCTGATAAAGTGCTGCGCAAGCACGGGTTCACCACGAAACTAGTAGCGGTACGGATGCCCGGCCTCCTGACGCATGTGGTTTGCTACGTGGTGGAAGAAAAGGTTTATCTGGATTTTAACAACCGGGTTTACCTCTCCCGAACCGAGCGGTCTGATGCTGACTTGCGGACCATAGCGCAAAAAGTGGCCCGTTCATTTGAGGCTAACTGGACGTCTGTTTCCGAGTTCACCTATCAAGACGGGGCCAAACGGCTGGTGCAGACGGTGTCCAAGACGGATACCTACACGCCTGAGGCTGAGGATAAAAAGGGTGCTTCAGGCAAGCCCGCAGAAACTCCGGCTAAGAAGAAGATAATAATCGATTTTTAAAACCCAACTGACGATGAAAGACAACATCGAGCAAAGAATGATGGCGTTGTTCGGCACGGTGGCCGCACTGCTTATCTTGGTGGCGGCCATCGCTTTGAAGAACGTGAGGCAGACCGAGGTGAGCAGTGATTGGGTGAACCACACCCATGCCGTCATCCTCGAGACCGTGGCGATCGAAGCTTCCTTGCAGGCAGCGGAAGCGGCCTTACGCAATTACGTGCTCTCCGGTGACGCGCGTGACCAGGCAGCTTATCGTGAGGGTTTCTCCGATATGGTGGAGCATCTGGAAGTGGCCAAGGCCATGACCAGAGGAGACGCGCGCCAACAGAAAAGGGTGTCCGAACTGGAAGGCCTCGTGAGTAAACGCGTCGAGTTTTCCCGTAAGGTGGTCACCGTTTTGCAGGAGCAAGGATTTGAGGCGGCCAAACAGTTGATCGGCTCTGATGCTGCTGACCAGACGCTGAAAGAGATCAAACGACTCGTGAGCAAAATGAAAGATGAGGAGGCCGAGTTGTTACAACAGCGTGACCGGGAAGATTTCCTGCAGGCGCAATCCACCCGCTGGACGGTTTATGCTGCAGCAGCCGTAAATGTGGCCCTGATCGGCCTGGTATTCTGGCTGATCAGGGATGATCTGAAAGCCCGGCGACAGGCGGCTGAAGCGATGCGGATGGCCAATGAACAGTTAGAGGAGAAAGTGACCGCTCGTACTGAGGAACTCATCAAGCTGAATGATACGCTGGTGTTGGAAAACTTGGAGCGCAAATGGTCGCAATCCATCTTGGAGCGCCAGTTCCGTCATTTTGAGCAGATCCTGCATTCGATCGGAGACACCATCTTTGTGATCAGCAAGACGGGGCGGATTATCCGGGTAAACTCTCCCGCTGTGAAGCTGACTGGATACAAGGTGAATGACTTGATCGGGGAACCTTTTTCTAGCGTGTTGAAACCTGATGAATCAGGAGGAACGGATCCCTTCGTGGCGGCCATGAAAGAGGGGCGTGATTTGATCGGAGTGCCAGCCTCTGTCCTGGTGCGGGAAGGACAGCCGATCAAGGTGATGGCCCGGGCATTTCCTGTGAGGGACAATGATCGGGTGGTCGGTTCGGTGGTGGTTTGCACTATTGCCTGACCAATCCATCATTGGACCTTTTTGGGGAATGCGTTTAGAATCAGCTCATGAATGTCGCATTCAAAGAATGGGCTATCGTGGTGGATGCCTTGGGGCGAGGGGAACAGATCATCATCCTGCGCAAAGGCGGTATCAGTGAAGGTCGGGGCGGATTCCAAGTAGAGCATCCGGCCTTTCTCTTTTGGTCCACATTGTTTCATCAGCAGCGCGAGCAGGTGATTCCCGGGGCGCAAAGTCGTTTTGATGAGATTGCTCCTGACCTGCCTTCTGCCGATGTGGTGCGATTGGAGTATCTTGCCGAAGTAGTGCACTGGGAGCGCCTTGATACTCTGGATACAGCCCAGCGCTTGGCTGGCCAGCACATCTGGCGGCCGGAAGTGATTGCTGAGCGGTTTGATTGGGGGAGGCAAAAGGCGATTTTTGCTCTGGCGGTCAGGGTCAAGCGTCTGCCGCAACGCATTGAGCTACCTATGCGACCAGAATATGGCGGGTGCAAGTCTTGGATCGAGCTCGCCCAGGATATCACGACAGACGGAGCAAAACCGGTCCTTGATGACGCTGCGTTCGCTGAAAAATTGAAGCAGTTCAAGCAGTCCTTAGAACCCATTTCCGCTTAGATCCAACCGGTTTGTGAAAAAGGTTCCACCCATCATTCTTGCATCCGGTTCACCCAGACGGGCCGCGCTGATGCGACTCTTAGGGGGAGATTTTTCGGTGGTGGTGTCCGATGCCCCGGAGTGTGATGCCGCTCACTTCACCCCACATGAAGTCTGCCAGTTAAATGCGCATCGTAAGGCGCGAACGGTCGCCAAACATCATCTCGACGCTTTGGTCATCGGGGCTGATACCGAAGTGGCCTTGAATACACAAATTTTCGGCAAACCCAAGAGTCTGAAGGAGGCGGAAGAGATGTTGATGCGCTTGCAGGGCAAGACCCACGAGGTGGTGACCGGGGTATGTATGTTGCACTTGCGGACCCATCGGGAAAAGCTCTTTGCGGTCAATACCAAGGTGAAATTCCACCCACTTACCCGTGAACAGGTTCGAAGTTATCTCCAATTGATCAATCCTTTAGATAAGGCCGGGGCTTACGCCATCCAGGAGCATGGTGAACTGATTGTCGAAGTGATCGACGGCTCGTTCACCAATGTCGTGGGCTTGCCGGTGGAAGCTTTGAGGGAAGAATTGAGTATTTGGTGATGGAGTTTGAAGGCGATTTTCCAGAGGTAGGGCCGAAAGGCAGGTTTGTCGGGCAAATCTTCGCAAGCTCCTGATTCTCAAGCGTGTCAGACAGGTGAAATTGGCAGGGGCACGGAGCGACATTGTTTGACATTGGAGGGGGAAACTGGCATTTAACGAACCCGTGATTCGCATATGCTCCACCATCGCATTGGCTGTCATCGGGAATGATTCCCGACCAATGAGGAGAGCAAGACCAGAGGTCGTATCCGTTGAAGGGCGCTTACGCTGAATATGTCCACTCACCCACCAGAGGAAGAGTATAAGTACTGGGCGTTTATCAGCTACAGTCATGCTGACCAAAATTGGGCGGACTGGCTGCATAAATCGCTGGAAACCTATGGTGTGCCGAAGGTTTTGGTCGGTCGCACTTCCAAGGTGGGGGTAGTTCCCAAACGCGCCTATCCCATTTTCCGTGATCGTGATGAGTTGCCCAGTTCAGCTGACTTGGGTGAAAAACTCACCCAGGCGTTGATGCAATCACGCTTCCTGATCGTGGTCTGTTCTCCGCGCGCGGTTGCGTCCCGTTGGGTGAATGAGGAGATCAAGTCCTTCAAATCCATCGGCCGCGAGGACCGGGTGCTGTGTTTGATTGTTGATGGTGAGCCTTACGCTTCAGAGCATCCCGAACTCGGCTTGGAAGAGTGTTTTCCGGAACCTGTGCGTTACAAGGTGGACGCGAACAAGCGGCTCACGGAGGAGCGAACGGAACCGATCGCCGCCGATGCCCGCCGCGGCAAGGATGGTCGCGAGAATGCCAAACTGAAACTGCTCGCCGGCATGTTCGGCGTGAACTTCAGTGACCTCAAGCAACGCGATGCTGAGCGTCGTCATCGCCGCATGCAGTTGGCGATGGTGGTGGTCATGCTGGTCATGTGCGGTTTTTTGGTGTTGGCCGGTCAGGCAATTTTGGCGAAGCGTGAGGCCGAAGGCGCACGTGCCTCCGCAGAGCGTCAACGGGAGGAGGCTGTAAATCAGCGCTTGAAGGCTGACAAGGCCCGGGCAGCGGCTGAAGAAGCCAAGAAAGCAGCCGAAGAAGCGCTCAAGAACGAGGAGATCCAGCGTAAGGCAGCTCAAGATGCTAACGCTGCCGCGTTGGCGGCCAAAGAGCGTGCTGAAAAATCCGAAGCCGAAGCTAAGCTGCAGGCTGAGAATGCTTTGAGAGCCAAAGGTGAGGAAGCCAAGGCTCGTGAGGCTGCAGACATGGCCAGGGCGGCGGCTGAAGATGCCGCCCGGGTGGCGCAAAGGGCAAAGGATGCTGCGGAACAAAGTGAGCGCCGCGTTTCCCGCGCCTTGTCAGTATCCTACTTTGTAGAAGCAGGCCGTTTGATCAGTGATAACCGCCAGCCGCAAGGCATGGCTTACCTTTCCCAGTCACTTAGCCTGGATGCCGGCAACGCTTCTGCTCAGGCCCGTATTCTTTCCTTGTTGGCTAATCGCAACTGGCCTTTGCCTCGTTATGCCACCCTGAAGCATGAGGCTCCGGTGGTGATGACGCAGTTCAGCCCCGATGCAAGATTACTGCTGACCGTGGCTGGTAATGAAGTTCGGCTTTGGGATGCTGATAAAGGGGAGCAGATCAAGACATTGACGCACTCCAAGGCTGTTCGCTCAGCCCGGTTCAGTCCTGATGGCAGTTTGCTAGTCACCGCTTCTGATGATGGTGCGGCCCAGATCTGGAATGTGGCGAAGGGGCAGAAGCAGGGACCAGCCTTGAAGCATAGTGATTGGGTTTATGCGGCCAGTTTCAGCGCGGATGGCAAGTTGGTGATCACGGCTTCGCACGACAAGAGCGCGCGGGTATGGGATGCTGCTACCGGTCAGCCTGTGACTGAGCCTCTTTTGCAGAGTGGCTCTGTCCGTTGGGCTACGCTGAGCAATGATGGTAAGCTGGCACTGACCACGGCTGACAGCACAGCCCAGCTGTGGAGTGTGGAGAAAGGCCAGCCAATCGGCCAGCCCCTGACGCATGATGGTGGCGTCTATTACGCTTCATTCAGTCCGGATGGCAAGTTTGTGGCTACGGCTTCAGGTGACAAGACAGCCAAGATATGGGGCTTGGGCAGTACGAATGCCGCACCACAAATCCTGAAGCACAATGACTGGGTAAACCAGGTCAAATTTACGTCTGATGGACGTTACGCGGTGACCTGTTCGAGCGACGGTACGGCCAAGGTTTGGGAAGTGCCCACAGGCAAGCAGATCGGGCAAGCGATCCAGCACGGTGCCGCGATCACGATGCTCAGCATCAGTCCGAACATGCATATCTTGGCTACAGCTTCAGCCGATCGGACGGCACGGTTGTGGGATATCAAGACGGGATTGCCCTTGAGTGAGCCGATGGAGCTGAGTGGTGAAGTCAAGTGGGTGGCTTTCAGTCCGGATGGTCTCTGGGTAAGTGTTGCCGGTGCCGATGGTTCAGTCCGGGTTTGGAGTGCCGTGGATCGGCGTCCGCTTTCGCTGGCCTTGAATCACGACGCGACGATTTCTCAAGCGGTGTTCAACCGGGCAGGCGACCGGGTGTTGACTGTGGCTGATGATCGCACGGTGCGGATCTGGGACGTGAGCACGGGGCAACTGGTGGGGAGCCCGTTGAAGCACGATGCCCGGGTCACGACGGCCGCATTCAGTCCTGACGGGCGTCTGGTCGCCACGGCGGCAGATCGTTATGCCCGGGTCTGGAAAGCCGATACCGGTGAGGCTGTGGGACAGCAGATGACGCATGACCGGCAGATCAATACGGTGGCTTTTAAACGGGATGGAACGGTCTTGCTGACCGCATCCGAAGATGCAACCGCGAAGCTTTGGAACACGACGGATGGCAAGCAGGTGGGGGTGACCATGCAGCATGACCGGGCGGTACGCATGGCGTCCTTCAGCTCCGATGGCAAAAAGGTGCTCAGCGCTTCGACTGACAAAACAGCCAAGGTCTGGGATGCGACCACCGGCAAGGCTTTGGGACCGGTATTCACCCACAAAGGCGAGTTGCGTGCTGCCGTGTTCAGTGCGGATGGCCGCATGGTGGCGACGGCATCTGATGACAGGACTGCACGGGTTTGGCTGGCGGATAGCGGCGATGCGCTTACTCCAGATTTGCGCCACGACGCTGCGGTGAACGCCGTGGCGTTTAGTGGTGACCAGAAATTCTTGGTGAGTGTTTCTGATGACAAAACTGCCCGGGTATGGACGGCAGATGCCGGCAAGCCGGCGGCTGAGCCATTGCGTCACGATGCTGAGGTTAAAGCCGTCAGTTTCAGCTCGAACGGATATTTCTTGGTGACGGTCTCGAAGTCCAACGCCGCTATGGTGTGGGATACCGCGAGCTGGAAGCCGGTAACGGAGCCGCTGAAGCATGATGGCTTGGTGCGAGATGCCGGTTTCAGCGGGGATGGACGGTTCATTGTCACCGCCTCGGAAGACAAGACGGCGCGTTTGTGGCTGGTGGCTCTGCCGGGTTCGGTTCCGGACTGGTTCCGGCAGCTTGCCGAAGGTGTGGCCGGTTATCAGTTGGGCGAAGAGGGTGGTGCGAATGCGTTGCCAGATTCTTATAAGCAACTTTCGGCTGTGAAAGAGGCGATTTCAGAATCATCGACAGATGATGTCTTTGCCTCATGGGGCAAGTGGTTTTTATCGGAGCCAGCTAACCGTCCGGTGATGGCTTTCACCAAGCTGACGACCAAAGATTATCTGGCCCAGCGACTGGCTGCGGATGATTCCTCGATCGACAATGTCCTGCTGGTCCAACCGAACAATGCCCTGGCTTTGGCTCGTTTGGGACGAACGATGAAGGATCCGTCTGCCGCGGAGTATTACACCAAACTGGCAGTCGGATATGAGCCGGAGAATCCAGAAGTGCTTTGGCTGCGGGCTGCGACTTTGCAGGCGGCGAATCAGTTTGAGCCGGCCTATGAGTTGATGAGCAAGGCTTTAGCTACGGACCCCAGAGCCGGAGCGACGATCGGGAGCGAAGGTGGAGAGGTCAATTTGAGGAATCGGGATAATAATACCTCCCAAGGCTGGTTGCCCAAAGGCTGGGTTGATCGCAACCGTAATCTCCCGATGACCGTAGAGTATTCCAAGCTGGCCGAAGGACCGACTCCTGGCGCAACTGCTTTGGGTATCAAGACCACGGGGAGTTTGACGGTGCAAAGCCAGCTAGCGGGTCCGCGTTTCGTGGTCCGTAACCGGGAAAAGCTGACGATCCGGATCTGGGCGAAGGCTGACAAACGTTCTGATTTCTTGCTCTCCGCTCGCTCCTTCACTGACCCTAATGAGCGCGCCTATGATCTGCAGATCCGCCCCACGGAGAAATGGCAAGAGTTCAAGGTGACAGTATCTCCGGGTAAAGATTTTGCCGGCGAGGTGCTGATCCTTGTTCCGGGTGACAGCTCGGTGCAGATCGGTGGTTTGCAGCTCGGTCAGGAATAAAACACGGTTCTTTTTGACGCTTTAGTCTGCCTTCCGTAGGTTCCACCTGTGGCCGAGACGTCTTCTCCCAAATTGGAACGTCCATCAGTTTTCCGATTACCCGGACGGCTGATCCGTTTTTATTTGGATATGGTCGGGCGGGTCATCTTAGGAATGGTTGACACTGGCCGCGGATTGGGAGCATTCGCCCTGATCACCCTCGGGACCACGATCTCAAAATTTGGTGCGGCCAAAGCGGTCATCCGTCCACAGATCCGCCACCAGATTTTCGAGTCAGGCTTGAAGCTTCTGCCGATGATCGCCTTTTTGGGTTTGGCTCTGGGATTTGTCATCATCGGACAAACCGTGGCTTTGCTGACCAGTGTGGGAGCACATGAATATACCGGTCCGGTGATGGTCGCAGTTGTAGTGCGTGAGTTGGGCCCCTTGACGACGGCTTTGATAGTGCTGGCCAGAGTGGGGACGGCCACGGTCATTGAATTGGGCATGTCGCGAGCAACTGGCGAAGTCGAGGCCTTGGAAGCTCTCGCGATTGATCCTATTCATCTGATGGTGGTTCCTCGAGTCATTGGCCAGGCTGTCTCCATTTTCGCTTTGACCATCTACCTGATCCTGATCGCCTTGGTGAGTGGGTATCTTTTCATCATGGTGCAGAATGTGCCGCTGACTCCGGCGGCTTACGCCGACCAGATCACCTCGGCCCTTACGTGGCAGGATTTTGTTTTGGTGGCTTTGAAGACATTGGCCTTTGGTGCGATCATCGCAGTGGTCACATGCTATCAGGGGCTGGCCCAACCATTACGCTTGGAGCAGGTGGCGGCAGCTACTTCGCGTGCAGTGGTAGCGGGAACTATCGGCTGCGTAATGGTCGATGCGATTTTCATCCTGCTGTTTTTGCTCGTCTAGACTATGGCAACCAACCAAACAAAGGCAGATGAGCAAGTTTGTTGAGTTAAGTTGCAGGAGACGGATTTAGGGTTGGAGACGAAGGATGAGGATCCTTTGATTAAGGGTGTATCTTGGGAAATAGGGACAGGTGAGTTCTGGGTGGTCG